>CAYRLR010000072.1:0-9312 GCA_964424975.1 uncultured Anderseniella sp. | reverse complement strand
AATGGTCAACCTTCGTGATCTGGGCCAAGGACAACTTCACGCTGGGCCGTGCCGACTACCAGCGCCAGTACGAGCCCATCCTCTATGGCTGGAAGCAGGGCACCGATCATTTCTGGTGCGGGGCACGCGACCAGGGCGACGTCTGGCTGGTCAACAAGCCTCGGGTCAATGACCTGCATCCGACCATGAAGCCGGTTGAGCTTGTCGAACGCGCCATCCGCAACAGCAGCAAGAGCCGTGACATCGTGCTCGACCTGTTCGCCGGCTCAGGCACGACGCTCATCGCAGGTGAGAAGACCGGCCGCGTGGCGCGGCTGCTCGAGCTTGATCCCGGATACGTTGATGTGATCATCACCCGCTGGCAGGACTATACCGGCCAGGCAGCAATGCTGACTGGTGAGGACCGGACATTCGAGGACCTCAAGTCCCAGAGGCTGGCGGCATAAACTGCGAGACCCAACACCATGCGCATCGAGCTTAGTGTCCGTGACCAACTGATCAGCACCTACGGAAAACAGCTGGCAAAGCTGGGGCACAAGGCCGACCGTGCTTTGTCACGCGCCATGAACCACACCGGCCGCAAGGCTCGCACCCAGGTCAGACGCGCTCTTGCTACCCAGACCGGGCTTGCCCGCAAGACCATCGTCAAGGCCGTGCGTGAGGTGAGGGCCAGGCCTCAGTCCCTGAGTTACACCCTGAGGACCAGTGGTGGCGACATCAGCCTGAAGTACTTCAAGCCACGTGAGACGCGAGCTGGTGTCACCGCTGCACCCTTTGGCAAACGCCAGCTGTTTGCAGGCACGTTCCTCAAGGGTGGTCGCTTTCCTGGTCGCGTGACCCTCAACATGGGCGGTCATGTCTACCGCAACATCGAGGGTGGCAAGTGGGGTGGACGCGTGGAGCTGGTTGACTCAGGCGTAGTGATCCCCGAGCAGTTGGTGACCGGTGCGACAGCGCGAAGCTGGGAGCACCTGATCTCCAGCGATCTCGTGCCGAGGGTCGGTCATGAGCTCAAGCGTATCCTGCCCAAGTAAAAGGAGCCTCCGCGAAAACCTTCGCAGAGCAAGGCAAGTCTGGGCGAAAACCTTCGTAGAGCAAGGTAAGTCTGCGCAAGGCTGCGCGTTTTCGCTCTGCCACGCACGGGTCCTTCCTGGCGCGCAGCAATGCGGGGGGAGGCGCGCCCGTGTTTCGAGTGTATTCCGAGTTCCGATTTTTCCAGTTTGGTTTCGTTTCTGCTGCCCCTGTGATCTCGCGGGGAACTTGAGGTTTGCGTGCCTGATCCCACTTCCCGCTCTGGCCAGATCCCGATCGTCCAGGCGGCCAAGCTGCTGATGATCACCGAGCAGTGGGTACGCCAGCTGATCCGCAAGGGTTACATCGAAAAGGCAGCCCGTGGCGAGGTTGGCCTCGTCAATGCAGTTCAGGGGTATATTCGTTTTCTGAAGGACGAGGAACGTCGGGTCTCGAAGTCGGCTGCGGCCAACGCGGTTCAGACTGCGCGGGCTCGGGAGATCGAACTGAGGATTGCCAAGGAGGAAGCGCGGCTCATCGACTACGACGAAGCCATGGCTGTGCTCGACGTGGTGGTTGGCACCTACAAGGCACAGTTCGCTGGCCTGCCGGCACGCGTGACGCGCGATCACGCGCTGCGGGACAGTATCGAGAATGAAATCGACGACATCTTCACCCGCGTCGCGGACCTTCTCGCCTCGCGCGCGGCGGCTCTTCAATCGGGCCCGGATGCTGACGCGGCCGCAGAAGAAGACGAGCCCTGATATCTGGGGAGCGCAGAACCGGATCTATCCGCCTAGTGCGGGGCTTCCGGGACCGCGCGATCCGGCACTGACGCCTTACACAATTGCGTTTTCCCGCGCGGTCGCCGAGCGACGCTACCGGCGGGTGGTCATGGTGATGTTTGCACAAGGGGGCAAGACCGACACGTTGCTCGACTGTATCGGTCACCGCCTCGATGAACGACCGGCGCCGATCCTCTATGTGGGCCCCAACAAGCAGTTCCTGACCGAGCAGTTCGAACCCCGCATCATGGCGCTGTTATCGGAGAGCGAGACGCTCGCTGCCAAGGTCACTTCGCTGCGCCGGATGACAAAGACCCGCAAGGTGATCGCAGGTGTGCCTCTCAGGCTTGCTCATGCCGGGTCTTCTACGGCGCTCAAGTCGGATCCGGCCGCCCTGGCGATCACCGACGAGGCCGACGAGCTGATGGCAAACGTGAAGGGGCAAGGCGACCCCGTGGGACTGATCGATGCCCGCGGCGATACCTATGCCGACTTTGTGCACGCGATCGTATCGACACCATCGGTCGGGGTGACCGAAACACAGATCGATGCAGAAACCGGCCTGGTCTTCTGGAAGGTTCAGACAGGCGAGGATGTCGACTCGACCATATGGAAATTCTGGCAACAGGGCACACGATATCATTGGGCGTGGCAGTGTCCCCATTGCAGCGACTGGTTCATCCCGCGCTTCGACTGCCTGTCGTTCGAGGGGAAGGGCAAGGAACTCGAGACCACGGCTGCCAAAGCCCGGGCCTCGGCCGTCATTATCTGTCCACGTCATGGTTGCGTGATCACGGATGGTGACAAGGACCCCATGAATGCCGGCGGCGTCTATGTGGCACCTGGCCAGCAGATCACGGCGGATGGCGAGGTAACGGGTGATCCACCGCAGGCCGAAACCGCAAGCTACTGGGTCTCAGGGCTATGTTCACCGTTCCAGAGTTTTGGCGACCGGGCGGCCCGCTATGTGGAAGCCGTTCAATCGGGTGATCCGGAAAAGATCCAGACCGCCATAAATGCGGGGTTTGGCGAACTGTGGGCACCGTCTGGTGGCGATGCGCCGGCCTGGAGCGAAGTCGCCGAGTGCAAGCTGCCTTACAAAATGGGCGAGGTGCCGCAAGGCGTGTTGTTCCTGACGGCCGGTGTCGATGTTCAGAAACGAAAACTGGTCTTTGTCGTGCGAGGTTGGGGTGTCCGTCAGGAAAGCTGGCTGATCGATGCAGGTGAACTGCATGGTTCCGGCGATACCAGGCTGGATGATATCTGGCTCGATCTGAACGAGCAGGTGCTGGAACGCGGGTTTGACGGGCTTCGTATCGTGCGGGCTTTCGTGGACTCCGGCTTTCGGCCGGGCGATCCGGACAATGGCGATGAGAACAAGGTCTACGAGTTCTGCCGCCGGCATGTCGGTCTTTGTTACGCAACCAAGGGATTTGATCACCGTTCCGAGCCGATCTCGGTCAAGCGCATCGATGTGAAGCCGCAAGGTGGAAGACCGCGTTATGGGCTCGATCTCGTGCGGCTTGATTCCGACGTGATGAAGTCGTGGGTGCATTCGAGAGTGCGCTGGCCCAAGGATCATCCTGGCGGCTGGCACCTGCCGGGCGATGTCTCGGAAGAGTATTGCCGTCAGATCGTCAATGAAAGCCGGCTTAGAAAACCCGGTGGTGGCTGGACCTGGGTACCGCGGGGTCCGCGTGATTATCTGGACTGCGAGGCACTGGCCTATGCGGGTGCCCGGATGCTTGGGCTCGAGCGGATCAGTGACAGCGCCAGCCGGCGGGTGTCACGGGCCACCAAGCCTGATGCAGGCCCGGCTGGGAATGCGGCACCGCAGCAAGCTGCAGACCCTGCTGCACCAGAGCGCCCGCGCGCGCAACAACCAGCGACACCGAGTTGGCTGGGTGGCAGAACCGATGGATGGCTGAGGCGCTGACATGGCATGGACACAAGCAGATCTCGATGCGCTGAAACGAGCCATCGCTACCGGTGCGCTCAAGGTGCGTTATGCAGATGGAAGAGAGGTGACCTACCGCACCCTGAAAGAGATGCGGGCAATCTATGACCTCATGGCACACGAGGTGATCGGGAGATCGCGTCGGGTGTCTCTGGCCAGGTTCACGCGGAACTGATGCAGGTGTCACGGGTTCTCAAGACTCTTGCCTGGATCGCGCCGCAGGCCGCCATGAGGCGTGCCAGGGCCATGGCTCTGCTGGAGGCACAATCACGTTACGCAGGCGCCACGACAGGACGCCGGGGGGCCTCGTTCCTCGGTGGACAACAGTCGGCCAATGCCGCCATCGGTAGCAAGATACAGCTGCTGAGGGCCCGGGCACATGAGATGGTGCGCGATCACTGGGCCTTTACCCGCATTCTCGACGTTACGGTCGCCCATGCCATTGGCAGCGGCATTTCAGTGGTGCCGGACAATGGCAATGACCGCGATGACCGCAAGGCACGCGATGCCTGGCAAGAATGGCAGGCAACGGCCGATATCACCGGCGAAGGCGACTACCATGGCCTGACAGCGCTTGCAGTGCGTTCGATGCTGGAAGGGGGCTCGTCCCTGGTCCGCATGGTGCCGGTGAGAACGACGCAGACCCGGCGGGTGCCCCTGGCTTTGCAACTGGTCGAAGCCGAGCAGATCGATCACACGCGCGAAGGAACCATCGACGGGCGCCGGGTGCGGCTCGGCATTGCCCTTGGAACTCATGATGAGCGGCTTGGTCTTTATCTTCACCGCGAGCACCCGGGGGAGGCCTCGGCGACTATCGTGGCGCGCGATCGCACGGAAAGCCTGTTCTTCGATCGCGACGAAGTCTGTCACCTCTATCGGCAACTGAGGCCGCTGCAGGTGATCGGTGTGCCGGTGTTTGCCCCCATCCTGCTGCCGGCTCGAGATCTTGCAGACCTCATGGACGCGGTGATCGTCAAAGCCAAGATCGAGGCCTGTTATGCCGGCTTCATCGAGACTGACAGCGATGCAAGTCCGCTGGCCGAACTCACCACCCAATCGGGCGACCAGCGCTTGTCTGAATTTGCGCCGGGCATGATCGTCGAGCTGAGGCCGGGCCAGAAAATCAGTTTCGGCCAACCGTCGAGCAACACGGCCTTCGAGCCCATCCATAACGCCACCCTCTATGCCATGGCAGCAGGGGCAGGCGTTACGTTCGATCAGCTGACCGGAGATCTCAGGCAGGCGAACTATTCCAGCCTCAGGGCAGGCAAGATCGAGTTCCGCCGCATGATCGAACAGCTGCAATGGCTCACCATCGTGCCGAAACTCCATGCCCGGATCACGGCCCGGTTCACACAGGATGCCATCACTGCCGGTGTGTTGCGTCCCCGCCGCGATGGCTGGCGCTGGACCTATGTCATGCCGGCCAACGAGCCGATCGATCCGAAAAAGGATCTTGAGGCCGACATTCTGGCGGTCAGGTCCGGGCGCATGTCACCGCAGGAGTTTATCGCTGGCTGGGGCCGGGACTGGCGCGAGGTGGTGGCGGACTACTCGACCTTCCTTGCCGAAATCGATGCCGCCGGCCTGGTGCTCGATATCGACCCGCGCCGGGTCAACAAACAGGGCAGCGAACAGCAATCACACCCCGACACATCGCAAGACCCGGCAGAGCCGGCACAATGAGGTCCACCATCATGGAAACCAATGAAGATACCGAGGTGCTCAATCCACCGGCAATCCCGGCGAAAAGAGCCGCTGATTCTCCGCAAGGATGGCGCCCGGGCGCAGTTGAGACGCGTATTTCGGCCCGTGCGGTAGCCCCGCGTACCTATGATCCTTCCGCCCGGACCGTCGAGGCAGTATTTGCCACCGGTCATCGGGTACGGCGCTGGTTCGGCTGGGAGGAACTGGCGCTGCACGATGAAGCGGTCAACCTGCAACGAGTAGCGCTTGGCCAGTGCCGCCTGCTCGATCATCACAATCAGCATGAGCGTGGCGCCGTGCTGGGCTGGGTGACGGAGGCCCGCATCGAGAACGGGGCCCTCATCGGCACCATCCGTTTTGCCGACAATGAAGCAAGTCGTGCAGCAGAAAACGACGTTCGTTCGGGTCTGTTGAGCGGCATCAGCGTCGGATACCGCATCAACCGCCTGGTTCTCGCCGAATTGGACGAGGAAGACGACGATATCTATCGCGCCGAAGACTGGGAGCTGCTCGAGGTCTCTCTCGTCTCGGTACCTGCAGACCCCAATGCGGCCATCCGTTCGCTCGAGGTGCACCCGCATCCCCAACCTGAAAATCCCGGCCAGACCGGACACCATGAGGAGACTACGATGGAAAAGACCATCGAGACCCCGGCTGCTGCGCCGGAGATTGAACTTGCTGCCAGTGAAGTGCGTAGCGAACCGGTTCAGGACACCGGAGAAGTCGTCCAGGCTGTCACCTCGGCCCTGAGGGCCGAGCGGGACCGTATCGCCACGATCCAACAAATCGCACGGCGCGCCAGCGTGCCGGAAGATCAGGTCGATCATGCCATTGCCGAGGATGTGAGTGTCGATGCCTTCCGGCAGATTGCCTTCGACCGAATGGCCGATGAGGCGGCAAGCAGGTCACTCAGTGCCATCCCGCACGTCACGCGCGGGGGCCTCGATGAAACCGAGACCCGGCGCGCGGCCATGATCAATTCCTTGCTGCACCGGTCCGATCCTGGCCATGTGCCGCTGGAAGACCCGGCGCGAGAATATCGCGGCCTGTCGCTGATCGAACTTGCCCGCGACTGTCTCGAAGTGTCGGGTCATCGCACCCGGGGCCTGTCGCGTTCGGAGATCGCCACCCGCGCCTTCCACTCGACCAGTGACTTTCCGTTCATTCTGGAAAACGTTGCGACGAAGTCGCTCAGGGCGGCTTACACGGCCTATCCTCGAACCTTCATGGCCTTCTGCCGCCAGATCACAGCACCCGACTTCAAGGCGCAGTACCGGGTTCAGCTGGGTGAAGCACCGCAGCTGGAAAAGGTCAACGAGGCCGGCGAGTTCAAGCGCGGCACCATCAAGGAAGGCCGCCAGTCGATCAAGGTCGACACCTATGGCAAGGTCGTTGGCATCACCCGCCAGACCATCATCAATGATGATCTCGGCGCCTTCACCCGTATTCCAGGCATGTTCGGCACCTCGATTGCCACGCTGGAAAGCGACCTGGTTTGGCAACTGATCATCTCCAATGCCACGCTTGCCGACAGTGTCGCGCTGTTCCATGCCACCCACAAGAACCTGGTAAACCCGGGCGTTGCCCTGTCGGTGGACGCGATCTCCACAACCAGAACCCTGATGCGCAAACAGAAGGGATTGGATGGCAAGACCACGATCAATGTCACGCCACGCTACCTGGTGGTGCCGTCGGAACTCGAGACATCGGCCGAACAGATCATCAACTCGACCATCACGCCGGGTGAAAGCTCGAAGGTGGTACCGGCTTCCATGCGCTCCCTGAACGTCATCGTCGAGCCGCGCCTGTCAGATGCGTCGGCGACCGCGTTCTACCTGGCGGCTGATCCCGCCACCATCGACACCATCGAGTACGCTTATCTCGAGGGCCAGGAGGGTGCCTATATCGAAACCCGTCAGGGCTTTGACGTGGATGGGCTGGAGGTGAAATGCCGGCTCGATTTCGGCGCTGCTGTCATCGATCACCGCGGTTTTGCCCGCAATCCCGGAGCCTGAACAGGCACCTGAGTTTTATTCAAACGTTTCCGGAGACTTTAACATGAAGAACTTTATCCAGCCCGGCCACACCGTGACGATCGTGGCCCCTGCCACCATTGCGTCAGGCGCTGGCCTGCTCATCGGCTCGATGTTTGGGATCGCTGCCTATGATGCGGCCCAGACGAGCGAGGTGGAACTGGTGCTCGAGGGCGTGTTCGACCTCCCCGCGGCCTCGGGCGCCAGTACTGCCATTACCGCCGGGGCCAAGGTCTATTGGGATAACACCAACAAGGTGGCAACCAAGACCGCCACGAGCAATACGCTCATCGGTGTGCTCTTGAGCGACAAACCGGACGAGGGCACCGAGGCAAGGGTGCGGCTCAACGGCTCATTCTGATCCTGACCGATGCCATCGCCATTCTGGAACCTGATGGATATCGCCGATCAGGCAATCAACAATGTCATGGGCGAATTGGCCGAAATCAGGCCCAGGACCGCGACGCGCCGGCTATCGGCAAATCTGGTCGATCCTGATCGCCCACCGGTGACGGTCCGGGCCGTGTTGTCGCAAAGCCCTGATATCTCGCCCCTGGACGGTTTGCGACAGGGCGGACAGCAGGTCAGCGGCGTCACCCACCACATGGGAGCCCAGACCGTCTTGTGGATGCCTGCTGCGACAAGGGCTCTGATCGGATATGAAGTCAGGCGCGGGGATCAGGTCGCTCTGATAGAGCGGGCCGATGGACCGGTCTTCGCCGTGTCCGCGGTTGAACTGAACGATCAGGAGGACCTGAAACTGTTCCTGGTACTTGAGGACACGCCGTGAGCCTGGCGGCCTTTGCCCTGCGCACAGCCACGGTGATGTCCCTGAAAGGCTCGACCTTTGCCGAAGACCGGGTCTATGAGGCCGCGATCGACCCGATCAACTTTCTGGTTCAGGAACAACGCCAACCCTTCATCATCGTTTCCACCGAAGATGAGGAGGCAGATGTTGAGGGGCGGGATCTCAATCTGCCTGCGCGCAAGCTGGCGCTGCTGATCGAGATCGGACTTGCCACGCGAGTAGAGACCGGTGCCATCGAGATCCCGCATACTGATGCAGGTCTCGAAGCTGCCCTCAACCTCATGCACCGGCAGGTGATGCGGGTTTTCCTGGCAAGTGAAGGCGCCTGGCCTGACGTGCTGAAGGACTTCACCGTGCGCATTGACAAGATCGTGTCGCGGCGCATGGCAGATGCGCCGGAAAAGGGCGCCAAGTATGCCGCGCGCCAGATCGTACTGAGCGTCGACACGCTGGCTGAGCCTGATTTCGGGGTGGAGCCGGATCCAGATAATGCCTGGGGACGATTGCTGGCTGCCATGGAGGCAGACCCGGACCTTTCCGGTTTTGCAGGCCTGGTTCGCGAGCAGATCGTCGGTGAAACGCTCACGCCCTGGCGGCTGGTCGAGGCGCAGTTGGGGTTGACGCGCACAGGGGTTGCGGCCATCGGTCTTGCGCCGTTGGTGACGGAAGACGACGACGTCGTGCCAATTACCGAGATCCTTGTCGATGCCATACCAGATCCGGACATGGTTCTGACCGAGGCCTCGGCTGACGAGCAGGGACAATAGCCATGGCGATCCGCGAACTTGTGGAGTTGGCCTCACGAGTGGCCGAGCTTGAACGCAAGGTCTCTGGCCAGATGCGCCACGGCACCGTGGAGGAGGTCGATGCGGCGAAGCAGGTTGTGCGGCTGAAGTTTGGCGAAGATGTCGACGGCAAGCCGTTCCTGTCGCCCTGGATACCCTATGCCCAGGTGGCTGGCGCACTGAAAGTGCACACTCCGCCATCAAAGGGACAGCAGTTTACCAGTCT
>CAYRLR010000071.1:5006-9403 GCA_964424975.1 uncultured Anderseniella sp. | reverse complement strand
CGTCAAGCGCTTCATCGTCTGTGGCGGAAATATAGGTAACACGGCCGGTATCGTTCAGCCACGAATGCTCGGGCCCGATGCCGGGATAATCCAGCCCGGCTGAAATCGAATGGGCTTCCTGGATCTGGCCGTCATCATCCATCAGCAGGTAGGTGCGATTGCCGTGCAATACGCCAGGTCTGCCGCCGGTGATCGAGGCAGCATGCTCGTCCGTATCGACGCCGCGGCCAGCCGCTTCCACACCAATGATTTCAACCGATGGATCATCGAGGAAGGGGAAGAACAGGCCCATGGCATTCGACCCGCCGCCGATAGCCGCAATGAGCGAGTCCGGCAGGCGGCCTTCGCGCTTTTGCATCTGCTCCCTGGTTTCCCTGCCGATCACGGACTGAAAGTCCCGCACCATGGCCGGATACGGATGCGGGCCGGCAACCGTGCCAATGCAATAGAACGTGTCGTCGACGTTCGACACCCAGTCGCGCAACGCCTCGTTCATGGCGTCCTTCAATGTTGAACGCCCCGATGTCACAGGTACGACTTCGGCACCCAGCAGCTTCATGCGGAACACGTTGGGCGCCTGGCGTTCAACGTCGGTTGCCCCCATGTAGACAATACACTCAAGCCCGAAGCGGGCGCACGCGGTTGCGGTGGCCACACCATGCTGACCGGCTCCGGTTTCAGCGATGATGCGGGTCTTGCCCATGCGCCGGGCCAGGAGAATCTGGCCCATAACGTTGTTGATCTTGTGGGCACCAGTATGGTTCAGTTCGTCACGCTTGAAGTAAATTTTTGCGCCACCGAGATACTCGGTCAGCCGTTCGGCAAAATACAGCGGCGACGGCCTGCCGACATAATGTTCCAGAAAGTCATTCAGTTCGGCTTCATAGGCCGGATCCTTCCGGGCTGCCGCATAGGCAGCTTCAAGCTCAAGGATATTCGGCATCAGTGTTTCGGCCACGAAGCGGCCGCCATAAATGCCGAATTTTCCGGTTTCATCCGGGCCTTTGCGATAGGAATTGGGTGCCGATGTACTCATCTGTTCAACTCTCGTTTACAACACGCCATGGCCCGACAGGGGCTTCGCGGTCCGATACCAAAAATGCTCTTGTTCAGTGTTCTACCCGTGCTGACGCACGGTCTCAATGAATTTCACGATGGCTGCGGCATCCTTGACACCCGGTGCGGTTTCGACCCCGGAAGATACATCAACAGCGTGCGCACCGGTTACATCAATCGCCTCGGCGACATTGCCCGGATCCAGCCCGCCTGACAGCATGAAACCCTCATGTGCACCGTCACGTGACAGCAGCCCCCAGTCAAATGCAATGCCGTTGCCGCCCGGCAGCGGGTTGGCCAGGGTTTCCGGCGCCTTGGCATCGAACAACAGCATGGCCGCGACATCTGCATAGGCGCGCGCTGCCGCAATGTCTCCCGCATCTCTTACCTTGATGACCTTGATCACCGGCACACCGGTGCGGGCGTGAATTTCAGCAATGCGATCTGCACTCTCCGTTCCGTGCGCCTGAAAGAAATCCGGCTTCACCTCTGCATTGATCCGGTCAATGAGTGCATTGTTGGCGTCAACCACGAGCGCAACAATTTTCGCTCGCCCGCGCGCCAGGGTGGCAAGCCCGCGCGCCACGACGGTGGACACATTTCTTGGACTGGGTTCATAGAACACAAACCCCACATAATCCGCACCTGCTTCAACTGCAGCGCGCACATGGGCGGGGTCCGACAGGCCACAAATCTTGATCTTGGTCCTGCTCACCAGCTCACGCCCCCAGGTCGGCGGCGATGGCGGCGGCGGCTGCTGCCGGGTCATCTGCCTGTGTGATCGGGCGACCAATGACCAGAATGTCGGCTCCCGCCGCGCGGGCATCGCGCGGTGTGGCAATTCGTTTCTGGTCCTGCACATCGGCGCCTGCCGGACGTACGCCCGGCACGATGGTCATGAAATCCGGGCCGCAGGCAGCCTTGATCGCAGCAATGTCTTGCGGCGAACACACAACGCCATCCAGCCCGGACTGCTTCGACAATTGCGCAAGCTTTACCGCGGTCTGCGCGGTGTCCGAGGCCGGGTCAAAGCCTGCAGCATGAATATCTGCATCAGACAGGCTGGTCAAAACGGTCACAGCGATCAGTTTTGCCTTGCCGTCAACCGCTCTTGCGGCCGCCTCCAGCATGGCCGGTCCACCTGATGCATGAACATTTACAATCGCCGGTGCCGGCGCGAGCGCCAGAAGCGAGGTCAATCCCTGCGCAACGGTATTGGGTATGTCGTGCAGTTTGAGGTCAAGGAACAGGGGCACGCCTTGCGCGGCAACCTGCTCATATCCGGCCCGGCCGGCACGATAGAACAGTTCCATGCCGACCTTGGCCATGCCGATATTGTCTTTCAACAGCCCCGCCATTGCAGCGGCGCGTGCCGGGTCGGGCGTGTCTAGCGCAACACAAATCGGATTCTTGAACATGATTTCTCTTGGATTTCGACCTGGCACCGTAAACCGGTTCACCAGGCCTTGTTGGGTTGATTCACAACCGGCACCAGGCCTGTTGCGTCACTGGTTTTGCGTTCGGCGGGAACGTCAGGTTTGGCACTTTGGGCCAACCGTGCCGCCTTGCGCCATTTTCCCTGGCGCAACCACACCACAACTCCACCTACAATCATGCCCGCGAATACGCCGGCAAACAGCAGCAGGTAGGCTGGCATCGAAACCATCAGCCAGGGATCGGCCCTGTTGATCGGGTCAAACGAGACATCGATCCAGTGGCGGTTGGCAACGGCGAAACTCACCAGCACAATTGCCACCGGCGCTCCAATGATCCATGAAATTATACGTTTTGCCGTCACGACAATTTTTGCCTGTTCCAGTGTGATATCAACCCGGCTTGTCCAAGTGTAACAGGCCCGCGAAGTATAACCGTTCTAACCGCCATTGAGGCGGTCGCGCAACTCCTTGCCGGTCTTGAAAAACGGTACCCGCTTGGCCTCCACCTTGACCGGCTCACCGGTACGCGGATTGCGGCCCTGGCGCGCCTCGCGCCGTTTCACCGAGAAAGCTCCGAAACCACGCAGCTCAACACGGTTTTCGTTCGCCATGGCACCGGTAATTTCTTCAAAGACGGTATTTACAATACGTTCAACGTCACGATGAAACAGATGCGGATGGCGTATTGCAATCTCCTGAATAAGCTCTGACTTGATCATGGCAAACAATCCCCCCTCAGGGTTAAGCTGGCTGTGTAATTGTTTTTGGCACAAGATTGCGCATTAAACCAGTAACTATCGCAGATTAGGGTGCCAAAGCACCAGCAGTCCGTCAAGCTTTACTGTCCGGGCCTCAAGAGCATCGGCTGCCGCCGAAAGTCCGACCCAGCGGGCCAATGTACTCAAGCCGAACACGCCCAGACCACCGGTTGCCGTCGATGCTTCCGGCTCCCATTCGACAACTTTCGTTGTCTTGGCAATGTTGTGCTGCGTACTCAGCCAGTCAATCGCTTCATCCTCGCCACCCAGCTTGTCGACAAGTCCGGTTGTCAGGGCCTGCCGGCCGGTGAACACCCGGCCATCTGAAATCAGCGTCATCTGGGCGGCAGACAGCTTGCGGCGCTCCTTCACGAGGCCGGTGAACCAGATGAAGCTGTCGCGGATCATTTCATCGGTTACAGCAAGTGTTTCCGCTGTCGGCTCGGAGAACATGTTCGGTTCCGCCTTGAGGGAGCCGGACTTGCGTTCCTGCATGGAGATACCGAGATTGCTCAGCAACTGCTGCACCTGCGCCCATTGAAATATCACCCCGACAGACCCGGTGATGGTATTGCCGCGGGCCACGATATGATCGGCAGCGATTGCCGTGATGTATCCGCCCGATGCAGCAACCGTATTCATGACCGCCACAACAGGTGTGTCCTTGGCGATGGCACGCAGGCGTTCATAGATGGCTTCGGAGCCGGCGGTGGTGCCGCCGGGGCTGTCAATATGAACCAGCAGTGCCTTGACCTGCTTGGCCTTTTCAATTTTCCTCAGCATGTCGAGGGTATTGGAGTCGCCGGTAATCATGCCGGTCACCCGGATACGCGCGATGTGATCAGCGCGTTTGCCCAGATCAAAGCCGGAGCCACTGCTGCCGTACACCAGCGCCACCAGTGTCACGACGCCGAGTGAAATGCAGATGGCCCGCCAGAACGAAACCCGGCGGCGCATTTTGCGGCGGGCAATCAGATTATCAGCATCAAGTGACATGGGACCTGCTTCCGGTTGGATCGAACTGACTGGTTTCAAGCAACAATGTAGTGAAATCAAGATCGTCCTTCAATCTGTGCCTTCACAGATTGGAGAAAGATGATCGATCAAAAAAGCATCGTCCTTCAATCTGTGCCTTCACAGATGGGAG
>CAYRLR010000071.1:0-4906 GCA_964424975.1 uncultured Anderseniella sp. | reverse complement strand
GCATCGTCCTTCAATCTGTGCCTTCACAGATGGGAGGACAGGAAATCGCGAAACCAAAAACCGGCCAGCAAGAAGATTGCTGACCGGTTGATAATGTTGTGCTTGCAGATACGCAGGGATCAGTCTTCCGACTTTTCGTCCGTGCCTGCCTTGTTGAGTGCTGCGCCCAGAATGTCGCCAAGCGACGCGCCGGAATCCGAAGATCCGTACTGTTCGACAGCTGCTTTTTCTTCAGCGATTTCCAGTGCCTTGATCGACAGACCAACCTTGCGGCTTGCCTTGTCAAACTGGGTGATGCGGGCATCAACCTTTTCACCGACTGCAAAGCGCTCGGGACGCTGTTCCGACCGGTCACGGGCCAGATCAGAACGGCGGATGAACGCGGTCATGTCGGTATCGGCAATCTTCACCTCGATGCCGTTTTCCTGCACTTCGGTGATCTGGCAGGTTACCGCTGCACCCTTGCGCATGCCGCCGGAGGCAGCGCCTTCCATCGGATCGCCACCAAGCTGCTTGATACCCAGCGAGATGCGTTCCTTGTCCTGGTCCACATCAAGCACGATGGCCTTGACCACGTCGCCCTTGGTGTATTCCTGGATGGTTTCTTCGCCAGGACGGTTCCAGTCCAGATCGGACAGGTGAACCATACCGTCAACATCGCCTTCAAGGCCAATGAACAGACCGAATTCGGTGATGTTCTTGATTTCACCTTCAACGATGGTGTTCTGCGGATAACGCTCGGAGAACGATGCCCATGGATTGTCGGTGGTCTGCTTGAGGCCAAGTGAGACACGACGCTTTGCCGGATCGACTTCGAGCACTTCAACTTCAATCTCTTCCGATGTGGAAACGATCTTGCCCGGATGCACGTTTTTCTTGGTCCAGCTCATTTCGGAAACGTGGACAAGACCTTCGATGCCTTCTTCCAGTTCCACGAATGCGCCGTAATCGGTGATGTTGGTGACCCGGCCCTTGACGCGCATGCCCACAGGGTACTTGGCTTCAACGCCTTCCCATGGATCGCTTTCCAGCTGCTTCATGCCGAGGCTGATGCGCTGGGTTTCAGGGTTGATCTTGACGATCTGCACCTTCACGGTCTGGCCAACTGCGAGAACGTCGGTTGGATGATTGACGCGCTTCCAGGAAATGTCGGTGACATGCAGAAGACCGTCAATGCCGCCGAGGTCAACGAATGCACCATAGTCGGTGATGTTCTTGACCACGCCTTCGACCTGCTGGCCTTCGGCAAGGTTCTGAACCAGTTCGGAGCGCTGCTCGGCGCGGGTTTCTTCCATGATGGCGCGGCGCGAAACAACAATGTTGCCGCGGCGCTTGTCCATTTTCAGCACCTGGAAGGGCTGGGTCATGTTCATCAGGGGGGTCACGTCGCGTACCGGGCGGATGTCCACCTGGGAGCCTGGCAAAAATGCCACGGCCCCGCCGAGGTCAACCGTAAAGCCGCCCTTGACGCGTCCGAAGATGACGCCTTCGACGCGTTCATTGTCCTCGAATGATTTTTCAAGACGTACCCAGGCTTCTTCGCGCCGTGCCTTGTCGCGTGACAGCACAGCTTCGCCCATGGCGTTTTCAATTCGGTCGAGGAACACTTCAACTTCATCGCCAACGACGAGGTCCTTGTCCTGGCCGGGTGAGCGGAACTCGCGCAGCGGAACACGGCCTTCGGTCTTCAGACCGACGTCAATGATGGCCAGATCGTTTTCAATGGCAATAATCTTGCCTTTGACAACGGTGCCTTCGGCATTGGTTTCTTCGTTGAAGCTCGCATCGAGCATAGCCGCGAAATCATCACGGGATGGGTTAAGAGTGCTGGTTTCAGCCATCTATAAAGCCTTCTTTCGATCAATAAATATGCCTGGCCCACGGAAATTGCCGCAGGACGTCCCGATTTGCGCTGATTATCCGACCGGTAATGGTCAGATATGGGTTGGGCAGTTCGGGCACCAAACACTGGGTTCTTGCTCATAGAGAATGCCGGTCGCCACACTCGCCTGTTCCAGAAGTTGGCGAGAGCGGCTGATATTGATCGGCATCCAGGAACAAATTTAGGGGCGACCTGCCATTCAGGCAGAATGCCCCCGCTCATTCAAAACGCTTTCGACAAGATCCAAAGCGGTCTGGAATGCGGCTTCTATACCCAATTCTGTCGTATCGAGCAAGATGGCGTCTTGTGCCGGCTTCAAAGGCGCCACGGCGCGACCGCTGTCGCGTTCGTCGCGGCGGCGGATATCGGCCAGCACATCTTCGTAACTCAGCGCGTCACCGCGGCCTGCATGTTCAAGATGGCGGCGCTGGGCGCGGGTCTCCGGCTGTGCCGTAACAAACAGCTTGGCGTCGGCATCCGGGCACACGACGGTGCCGATGTCGCGGCCATCCAGCACGGCGCCAGGTGGTTTGGATGCAAAACTGCGCTGAAATTCAAGCAACGCCGAACGCACGGCGGGAATGGCGGCAACCTGCGAAGCGGCCTCCCCGGCGCCGGGCGAGCGTAGCTGGTCTTCGCTGTAGTGCGACGGATCGAGGGTTTGTGCAGCATTGACGGCAGCCGCCTCGTCGTCCGGCGCAGAACCTGCAGCCGCGACAGCCAGTCCGGTGGCCCGGTACAATGACCCCGTATCGAGGTAGGAAAGCCCGTAATAGGCAGCCAGTCGGCGCGCGAGCGTTCCCTTGCCCGACGCTGCGGGTCCATCAACGGCAATAACCAGGTGGGGACGGCCGGCCATCAGGCGACGTCCTCAAAACGCGCACCCAGGCCGTCCATAAAGTCCCTGAACCCGGGAAAGCTGGTGGCCATGACATTTCCATCATCAATTGTCACCGGCTCTTCGCTGGCCAGTCCCATCACCAGAAACGCCATTGCAATGCGGTGGTCAAGATGGGTGATGACCGTTCCGCCGCCGGCAACCCTGCCGCCGGTCACTTCCAGCCAGTCATCGCCCGCCTGGTGGGTCACGCCGTTGGCTTTCAGCCCTGCAGCCACGGCTGCCAGCCGATCACTTTCCTTCACCCGAAGCTCATGCAGGCCTTCCATCCTGGTGGTGCCGTCGGCAAAGGCGGCTGCGACGGCCAGCACCGGATATTCGTCAATCATCGAGGGCGCGCGTGCGGCCGGCACGGTTATGGCGGACAGCCTGCTTGAGCGCGCCGTCACGTCTGCGACCGGTTCACCGCCGGAAACTGTTGCATTGGCGATGACGATATCGGCGCCCATTTCCTGCAGGGTGACGATCAGGCCGGTGCGGGTTTCGTTGAGCAGCATGTTCTCGACGGTAACCTCGCTGTCATCGCAGATGAGTGCCGCGACCAGCGCAAACGCCGCTGATGACGGGTCGCCCGGCACAGCAACGGTTTGAGCCCGCAATTCCGTGTGGCCCCTGACAGTGACGGTGCGCGCACCATCATCTGCGCGGCCGATTGTCAGGTCTGCGCCAAAGCCCTGCAGCATGCGCTCGGTATGGTCGCGGGTGGGTTCCGGTTCGATCACGGTCGTCGCACCTGGTGCATTGAGGCCGGCCAGCAGAACCGCTGACTTGACCTGGGCCGAGGCAACCGGCAACCGGTATTCGATGGGCACCGGGTGTTGTGCGCCGTGCAGTGTCAGCGGCATGCGGCCGCCTTCGGACGTGTCGAAGCGGGCACCGAAGCCTGCCAGCGGCGTCACGATGCGCCCCATGGGGCGCGAGCGCAGCGATGCATCGCCGGACATGCGCACGGAAATCGGGGTGGTGGCCAGCAGGCCCATGGCAAGCCGCGCGCCGGTGCCGGAATTGCCGAAGTCGATCGTTTGTGCCGGTGCCTGGAAGCCGCCAAGCCCGACGCCGGTGACATGCCAGCTGGCATCATCGTTCCAGCGCTCGACCCGCACGCCAAGTGCTGACATGGCCCTGGCGGTATTGATCACATCCTCGCCTTCCAGCAGGCCGGTGATGATGGTTTCACCAAGCGCCATGGCGCCGAACATCAAGGCGCGATGCGAGATTGACTTGTCACCCGGCACCCGGACACGGCCCGCCAGACCGGATGATTTTGCAGAACGAAGCGGCTGGGAAGTTTCGGCACTCAACTGGATTTGATCCTGGATCTGGCAGTCACGGACTGTTGTGTTTGCAATAAGTATGGGGCATTATCATACCCTGCTGCGACATGCCATCATCTCACATCAGTAATTTGGCTTTTGACACGCGCGCCCCCCCGTGGCATGGGATGCGCCACCAAACTTCATTTTTACATTCATTCGCAAAGATAGGGACGTTGTAACCGTGGTCAGCGACGAACTTGGAACCAAACGCACATGCCCCAGCTGCGCAGCGCGTTTTTATGATCTGAACAAGAATCCGATTGTCTGTCCTAAATGCGATGAGGCATTTGTGGCAGAACAATTGCTGCCATCCAAGGCAGACCTGCCGACCAGGGCAAAGCCTGTCGACAAGCCGGTTGAGGAAGAGGTCAAGAAGGACGAGGGCGAACTGGAAAAGGATCCGGTTGTCGTCAGCCTGGAAGACCTTGAAGACGACGATAGTGATGATGATGATACCGATGACGAGGCAGCAGCCATCAAGGGCGTTGATCTCGGTGATACCGACGATGACGATGAAACCGATGATTCAGACGTATTCCTGGACGATGAGGAAGACGAAGCCAACACCGGCGTGGCCGACCTGATCGGCGGCGGACCCAAGCCGGGCGTCGACGAGGCCTGAGCAAAACCGCTGAACTGGCAGATTGACTTTATCTGCCAGTTGCGGTTATCACGCAGACACTGCCGCCGGCTCCCATGCCGAACAGCAGATATACCGGTCAGGACCGGTTACGAATTTGAAGAGATTTCGGGGTCATAGCTCAGTTGGGAGAGCGCTACAATGGCATTGTAGAGGTCGTCGGTTCGATT
>CAYRLR010000070.1:0-9483 GCA_964424975.1 uncultured Anderseniella sp. | reverse complement strand
GTTTGTTTCCGAAGCCATGCTGGCGTCCCACTGGTCACTGGACGAGATGTCGCCGTTCGAAAAGGTCCGTGTGCTCGATCCGGAACCTGTCGACTGGGTGTTGCGCGACTGCCTGGACGAACTCGCCAGGGATCATCCCGGCTTCAAGGGGGTCAGGATCGCCAGTAAATGGGCCGGAGTAATTGATGTGACGCCGGACGCTGTCCCGGTCATTTCCGGCATTGACCAGATACCGGGCCTGTTTCTGTCTACCGGATTTTCAGGGCATGGATTTGGCATTGGCCCCGGTGCCGGCAGGCTGATGGCGGATCTTGTCACCGGCAGGACGCCCGTGGTTGATCCTGCGCCGTTCAGCTACACGCGCATGATCGACGGCAGCAAGCTGATGCCGGAAACCGATATCTGATCAGGAGTGGATGGCGCGCTTGTCGACGGCAAGGGCTGCTTCCTTGACCGCTTCCGACAAGGTCGGATGCGCATGGCAGGTACGAGCGAGGTCTTCCGACGACCCGCCGAACTCCATCAGCACCGCGCACTCATGGATCAGTTCGCCGGCCTGCGGACCCAGTATATGCACGCCGAGGACCTGGTCTGTCTTGGCATCCGCCAGCACCTTCACAAACCCGTCCGTGGTCTGGTTCGCCTTGGCGCGGCCATTGGCCATGAACGGAAACGAGCCTGACCTGTAGGCCACGCCTGCATCCTTCAGTTCGTCCTCGGTTTTGCCGACAGAGGCCACTTCCGGATAGGTGTAGACCACGCTCGGGATGATGCCGTAATTCACATGGCCTGCCTGGCCGGCCAGAAGTTCGGCCAGCGCCACGCCTTCTTCTTCAGCCTTGTGAGCCAGCATTGCGCCGCGCACCACATCGCCAATGGCAAAAATGCCCGGTACGTTGGTGGCAAAATGATCATCCACGACAACCCGCTTGCGCTCATCCAGCGCAACGCCGGCGTCTTCCAGCCCCAACCCGTCGGTGTAGGGCACCCGCCCGATGGCCACCAGAACGATGTCCGCCTCAAGCGTTTCGCCATCACCGCCCTTGGCCGGTTCAATGGTCACCTTGACGCCCGACTTGGAGGTCTTGGCACCGGTTACCTTGGATCCGAGCTTGAAGTCGAAGCCCTGCCTGGCAAGCAGGAGCCTGAATTTCTTGGCAACTTCGCTGTCCATGCCCGGCAGGATACGGTCGAGATATTCAACCACGGTCACCTTGGCGCCAAGCCTGCGCCACACCGAGCCGAGTTCCAGCCCGATGACACCGGCGCCGACCACCACCATATGACCCGGCACCTTGGTCAGTTCCAGCGCGCCGGTGGACGATACGATCTGCTTTTCGTCGATTGTTATGCCCGGCAGCTGCGCCACATCCGATCCGGTTGCAATGCAGATGTTTTTGGTTTCGAGCACCTGGGCGTCACCTTTTTCAGGTGTCACTTCAACCTTGCCTGCGCCAAGGATCTTGCCGGTGCCGTGGAACGCGTCGACCTTGTTCTTCTTCAGCAGGAACTCGATACCCTTGGTATTGCCGTCAATGGCATCCTGCTTGAAGTTCAACATCTGTTTCATGTCGACCTTGGGGGTCGACACCTTGATGCCCATCTTTTCAAAGCCGTGTCCGGCTTCTTCGAAAAGCTCCGATGCGTGCAGCAGCGCCTTGGACGGAATGCAGCCTATGTTCAGGCAGGTGCCGCCATGGGCCGCGCGCTTTTCGACAACGGCAACCTTCATGCCCAGCTGGGCTGCACGGATCGCTCCCACATAGCCGCCGGGGCCTGTGCCGATAATAACAAGATCGTACATCAGATTTGTTCCTTACAGGTCAAGCACAAGGCGCTCAGGGTCTTCCAGTGACTCTTTGACCCGCACCAGGAAGGTCACGGCTTCCTTGCCGTCCACGATGCGGTGGTCATAGGACAGCGCCAGGTACATCATCGGCAGTATCTTGACCTCACCGTTCACCGCCATCGGGCGTTCCTGAATTTTATGCATGCCGAGAATACCGGACTGGGGGGCGTTCAGTATAGGCGTCGACATCAACGAGCCATACACGCCACCATTGGAAATGGTGAAGGTGCCACCCTGCATGTCGGCCATTGAAAGCTTGCCATCGCGCGCCAGACCGCCGAGGCGGGCAATGTCCTTTTCAATTTCGGCGATCGACATGTCATCTGCATTGCGCACCACCGGCACCACCAGGCCCTTGTCGGTACCAACAGCCACGCCGACATGGCAGAAATTCTTGTAGACCAGATCGGTGCCGTCGATCTCGGCATTCACCGCCGGCACTTCTTTCAGCGCATGGCACACAGCCTTGGTGAAAAAGCCCATGAAGCCCAGTTTCACGCTGTGCTTTTTCTCGAATAGGTCCTTGTAGCGCTTGCGCAGGTCCATCACGGCGCTCATGTCCACCTCGTTGAAGGTGGTCAGCATGGCGGCGGTGTCCTGGGCATCCTTCAGCCGGCGCGCAATGGTCTGGCGCAGGCGGGTCATCTTCACCCGCTCTTCACGCGGCGCATCATCGGCTGGCGACGGCGCGCGCGCAGCCGGTGTTGACGCGGGAGCCTTGACGCCTTTTTCAAGCGCTTCCAGCACATCGCCCTTCAATACCTGGCCGCGCTTGCCGGACCCTGAAACCTGATCGGCCGAAAGTTTGTTCTCAGCCAGCAGCTTGGCAGCAGATGGTGCTGCGGCCACACCCGGCGTACCACCACCGGTTGCCGCCGCAGGTGCGGCAGGCGCTGCCTCGGCGGGTTTTTCCGGCGCCGGTTTGGCAGCAGCAGCAGCACCGTCACCCTCGGCCACGGTGCCGAGCAATGCGCCGACTTCAACCGTCTCGCCTTCCTGGACGAGTATCTCGCCCATGACGCCCGCAGCAGGTGCCGGCACTTCCACGGTCACCTTGTCGGTTTCAAGCTCAACCAGCGGCTCATCCGCGGCGATAGCCTCACCCGGCTTTTTGAACCATTGACCTATTGTGGCTTCGGTTACGGATTCACCCAGCGTTGGCACCCGGATTTCATTCGACATCACGTCAGTCCTTTAAAGACAGTTGCTGCACGGTTGGAACTTCGCCGCAACAAAGATACAAAATTTCAATCAGCCAGGGAAATCAGCGTTGCAACAACTCTTTCGCCCTAACCCGCTTTTCCCGCACCCAGCGCCGTTTCAAGGAACGCGGCAAGCTCCTTCAGGTGACGGCTCATCAGCCCGGTTGCCGTAGACGCCGATGCAGGTCTGCCTGCATAGCTCGGACGGCGATGGGTCGCTTCAATCCGGTTCAGAACCCATTCCATGTAAGGCTGGATGAATGTCCATGCCCCCATGTTCTGCGGTCCTTCCTGACACCATACGATCTCGGCATCCTTGAAACGCGCAAGCTCGTTTACCAGCGCCTTGGCCGGGAACGGGTAAAGCTGCTCGATGCGCATCAGGTAGATATCATCGGTTCCACGTTTCTCGCGCTCTTCCAGCAGATCGTAATAGACCTTGCCGGTACACAGGACGACCCGGCGAATTTTCTCGTCCTTCACCAGCTTGACCGGTGATTCCTTGTTATACTCTGCATCATCCCACAACACCCGGTGGAAGGACGAATCGGGGCTCATTTCTTCCAGCGAGGAAACGCACTTCTTGTGACGCAACAGCGATTTGGGCGTCATCAGGATAAGCGGTTTGCGGAAATCCCGGTTCATCTGGCGGCGCAGGATGTGGAAGTAGTTGGCTGGTGTCGTGCAGTTTGCCACCTGCATGTTGTCTTCGGCACACATCTGCAGGAAGCGTTCGAGCCGCGCCGACGAATGTTCCGGACCCTGGCCTTCATATCCGTGCGGCAGCAGGCACACCAGGCCCGACATGCGCAGCCATTTGCGCTCACCCGACGACAGGAACTGGTCAAAGATCACCTGGGCACCATTGGCAAAGTCGCCGAACTGGGCTTCCCACAACACCAGCGTGCGCGGCTCGGCCAGCGTATAGCCGTATTCGAAACCAAGCACCGCTTCTTCCGACAACATTGAATTGATGATTTCAAAGTCGTTGGTTTTCTCACCGCTCAGATGCTTGAGAGGCGCGTAGCGCCGCTCGGTTTGCTGGTCGATCCAGACAGCGTGGCGCTGTGAGAATGTACCACGTTCAACATCCTGTCCTGACAGCCTGATCTTGCTGCCGTCTTCGAGCAGCGTTGCGAATGCCAGCGATTCAGCCGTCGCCCAGTCCAGGCCTTCTCCGGCCTTCATCACCTTCAGGCGGCCATCTATCACCCGCTTCAAGGTCTTGTGGATATTGAAATCCGCCGGCACGGTGTACATCTGTTCGCCGAGCTTTTTCAGCGCGTTGACCTCAACACCGGTCTGACCCTTGCGCGGATCATCGTCTATCTTGGTGGTCTTGAGACCGGACCAGCGCCCGTCCAGCCAGTCGGCCTTGTTGGGCTTGTAATTGTCGGCGGCTTCGAAATCATCTTCCAGCCTGCTGCGGAATGCCGCTTTCATGGCATCATAGTCAGCCTCGGTAATCGAGCCTTCTTCGACCAGCCGCGTGGCGTAAAGTTGTGCGACCGGCACATGCTTTGCAATCCGGCGGTACATCACAGGCTGGGTGAATGCAGGCTCGTCAGCCTCGTTATGGCCAAAGCGGCGATAACAGAACATGTCGATGACAACCGGATGGCCGAATGTCTGGCGGAACTCGGTCGCGATCTTGGCTGCATAGACGACCGCTTCGGGATCATCCCCGTTGACATGGAAAATCGGCGCCTCGATCATCTTGGCCACGTCGGACGGGTATGGTGATGAGCGTGCCAGGATCGGGCTGGTCGTAAAGCCGATCTGGTTGTTGATGATGAAGTGAATCGACCCGCCCGAGCGATGGCCTTTCAGACCCGACAGGCCGAAACATTCGGCCACGACGCCCTGGCCGGCAAACGCTGCATCACCGTGGATCAACAACGGCATGACCTTTGAGCGGTCCCTGCCAAGCTGGTCCTGCTTTGCACGCGCCTTGCCCAGCACCACCGGATCCACGATCTCGAGGTGAGACGGATTGGCGGTCAGGGAGAGATGAACCTTGTTATTGTCAAATTCCCGGTCGGACGACGAGCCCAGGTGATATTTCACGTCACCGGAGCCTTCGACTTCTTCGGGCGTCGATGATCCACCTTTGAACTCGTGGAAGATTGCCGTGTAGGGTTTGCCCATCACATTGGCCAGAATATTCAGCCGACCACGATGCGCCATACCGAAGACAATGTCGCTGACACCCATATTGCCGCCGCGCTTGATAATCTGCTCAAGCGCCGGCACGATCGATTCACCGCCATCCAGGCCAAATCGCTTGGTGCCGGTATATTTTACATTGAGGTAGGCTTCAAAACCTTCCGCCTCGATGAGCTTGTTGAGAATGGCCTTTTTGCCGGGCACCGTGAATTCGATGGATTTATCCGGCCCTTCGATGCGCTCCTGCAGCCACGCCTTGTGGCGCGGGTCGGACATGTGCATGAATTCAACAGCCATGGTCGAGCAATAGGTGGATTTCAGAATCGCCACGATCTGGTTGATGGTGGCCCGTTCCAGGCCCAGCACATTATCAATGAAGATTTCACGATCAAGATCTTGCGGCCCGAAACCATACGATGTGGGATCAAGTTCCGGATGCGCCTGCTTTTCGCGCAGGTTCAGCGGGTCCAGGTCTGCAATCAGGTGTCCGCGCATCCGGTAGGCGCGGATCATCATCAATGCACGCACTGAATCCAGCGTTGCCTTGCGCAGTTCCTCGACATCTTGCGCACTGCCGGATCTGGCGGCCTTGCCCGCCAGCTTGCCGCCAATCGCCTGCTCGACAACAGCCCAGTTGCCATCCAGCACCGACACCATTTCACCGTTGAGCGGTTGCGGCCAGTCGGCCCGCGCCCAGCTCGGACCTTCGGCGGTGGCGGCAACGTCTGCCGGATTGTCTCCGAGATTTGCGAAGAACTCCTGCCAATCGGGATCTACCGAACCTGGATCGCGCTCGTAAGCTGCCTGCAGTTGTTCAATGAATTGGGCGTTTCCGCCGTAAAGGAATGACGTTCGTTCGAACACGTCGTTGGCGTCTGTCTTGGCCATGTCACCTATTCCTGCCGGAGGAAACCTGCAGTGAGCCTTAGTAAAATTGAGTTGGCGCGAGCTTCTGCAACTCACGCCAACTCAACATAGCCGTTTTTGCTAGGCTTTCAACCGCTGAGCCAACGTTATACCTAATGTGGCCGGAGAATCCGCAATTGCGATGCCGGCAGCGCGCATGGCCTCGATCTTGTCTTCGGCACCGCCCTTGCCGCCCGAGATCACGGCACCGGCATGGCCCATGGTGCGGCCGGGTGGGGCCGTGCGGCCGGCGATAAATCCGGCGACCGGTTTTGAACGGCCTTTTCTGGCTTCATCGGCTATGAACTGGGCTGCGTCTTCTTCAGCCGAACCGCCAATTTCGCCAATCATGATGATAGACTTGGTTTCATCGTCAGCCAGGAACATTTCAAGCACGTCAATGAACTCGGTGCCCTTCACCGGGTCGCCGCCGATACCAACCGCCGTGGTCTGGCCAAGCCCTTCATTGGTTGTCTGGAACACCGCTTCATAAGTCAGCGTACCGGAGCGGGACACGACACCGACAGAGCCCTTGGAGAAGATGTTGCCGGGCATGATGCCGATCTTGCATTCATTCGGTGTGAGGATGCCGGGACAGTTTGGTCCGACCAGCCGTGATTTCGACTTTGCAAGCCGTGCTTTCACTTTCACCATGTCCATGACCGGAACGCCTTCGGTGATACACACGATGAGCGGAATTTCAGCTTCGATCGCCTCGATTATTGCTGCACCGGCACCTGCCGGCGGCACGTATACAACTGACGCATTGGCGCCGGTCACTTCCTTGCCCTCCGCCACGCTGGCAAAGACCGGCAGCGTGTGACCGCCCTGGCCTGTCCATGTTTCGCCACCCTTTTTCGGGTGAATACCACCCACCATCTGCGTGCCGTGATAGGCAAGCGCCTGCTCGGTATGGAACGTGCCGGTCTTGCCGGTCAGCCCCTGCACGAGAACTTTGGTGGTCTTGTCGATAAGAATGGACATTGCTTCACTTCTTTCTGTCAACCGGCACCTCCACTGGAAGCGCCAGGTGTTACTTTGCCTTTGCCAATATGGTCACGTTCAACAATCCGGTTTCCCCGGCAGCCGCTGCCTTGGAGATCAGGAACACCTTGTAGTTCTCGTTACCGCCCGCCCAGGTAGTGGTTCTGAACTCGCCGTCCGGCACGTCCTTGCTGGCAGGTTCCTTGCCGGCCAGTTTCTGCATGCCTTGAGACACTGTTGCAGCATCACTGCCGCCATCAAGCACAAGCGTGCACGAGGTTGCCGACCCGTCTGCAAAATCCGGGAAGTTCTGCTTGAAACTGTCGCTGAGCTTCGTGCGAACCAGCCCCAGCCGGAAGAACTTCTTGCCGACCTGGACGTCCCAGCCTTCCAGCACTTCCGGGTCAGGGTCGGGAGAAAACGGTTTCAGGTCACTCTGTTCCAGTGCCTGCCACGCCAGCCTGGTTGCCATGTCGCGAATGGCACCGATCGACGGCACCTGCGAATAGCACACCTTGTTGAACACAAATACCGGATCGGCTTCATCAACAACCGGAGCTTGCGCGCGCGCGTCCAGGACTGCCGCCTGCATTGCAACCACGGCAACTGCCGTGGCCAGCGCAAACCTGTGCAGCGTGAATGTCATGCCGGCAATCAACCCTTGACTGCCTTGACGATTTTCCGGGCTGCATCATCAAGATCATCGGCGGCAATGACGTTCAGCCCGCTCTGGTTGATGATTTCCTTGCCACGCTCCACGTTGGTGCCTTCGAGCCGCACGACCAGCGGCACCTGCAAACCGACTTCCTTGACGGCCGTGACCACGCCTTCGGCAATCACATCGCAGCGCATGATGCCGCCGAAAATGTTGACGAGGATGCCCTTCACCTGCGGATCGGACGTAATGATCTTGAAGGCCGCTGTTACCTTTTCCGTGGTGGCGCCGCCACCCACATCGAGGAAGTTGGCAGGTGAGGCACCATACAGCTTGATAATATCCATGGTTGCCATGGCAAGGCCGGCGCCATTGACCATGCAGCCAATGTCACCATCCAGCGCAATATAGGCCAGATCGTATTTCGAAGCCTCGACTTCCTTGGCATCTTCCTCGGTGAGATCGCGAAGCTCGGCAAGTTCAGGATGGCGGAATTCCGCATTGCCGTCGAACGAGACCTTGGCATCAAGTACACGCAGATGCCCGTTGCCCAGCACGACAAGCGGATTGACTTCCAGCAGGCTCATGTCGGTTTCGGTAAACGCCTTGTACAGGGTCGGAAACAGTGTCTGGCCATCTTCGCGAGCAGCGCCTTCCAGTTTCAGTCCGTCGCACAGGCTGGCAACGTCTGCGTCGGTGATGCCGGCAATCGGATCAATGGCAACGTTGATGATCTTCTCGGGGGTTTCTTCGGCGACGGCCTCGATATCCATACCGCCCTCGGTCGAGACCACGAAGGCAACCTGCCCGACCGTGCGATCCACCAGGATTGACAGGTAAAGCTCGCGCGCAATATCGGCACCGTCTTCAATATAAAGCCGGTTGACCTGCTTGCCCGCCGGCCCGGTCTGCTTGGTGACCAGGGTGTTGCCAAGCATTTCGGATGCATTCTTCACCACATCCTCAATCGATTTCACAACCCGCACGCCACCGGCAGAATCTGCACCAAGTTCCTTGAAGCGGCCCTTGCCGCGCCCGCCGGCATGAATCTGGGACTTGACCACCCAAACCGGTCCGGGAAGTGATTTGGCAGCGGCTTCCGCCTCGTCCGCTTTCATGATCGGCACACCGTCAGAGACCGATACGCCAAATGATTTCAACAGCGCCTTGGCCTGGTATTCATGAATGTTCATCGTGTTTCGGTCCCGTTTGAGTGTCTTGCGTAGGCTGCATCAGATTGATGGGTTCAGTGGAAGCCATATTTTTGTAGTGAACAACGAAAACGCAACGCCGTAAAGTGCGTGGTATACCACATACCAAAATAAACGACGTTGCGCTGAAGCTTGATCAGGCCAGATCAGGAGCAATCTGCTTGGCCGCATCCATCAATCCATGCACCGCGGTGATGGATTTCTTGAGTTCGGCTTTTTCGTCCGCGTCAAGCTTGATTTCGACAATGCGCTCGACACCACCGGCCCCGATCACTGTCGGCACGCCGACATAAAGGTCGCTCAAACCGTATTGACCGGTAACCTGGGCCGCACAGGGCAGCACGCGCTTCTTGTCTTTCAGGAAGCTCTCCGCCATCGTGATCGCTGATGCAGCCGGAGCATAATAGGCAGAGCCGGTCTTGAGCAGTCCGACGATCTCCGCACCGCCATCACGGGTGCGCTGGACAATATCGTCGATCTGTTTCTGCGTCGACCATTTCATCTTGATCA
>CAYRLR010000069.1:0-9499 GCA_964424975.1 uncultured Anderseniella sp. | reverse complement strand
CCCTATACACTTGGTGCAATCAGCGCTATTTGCTGTGCATCGCGGCGCGTGGAATTTGGGTACGTATTGCGGTATCGGGGCTCACCTTGACTTCAGGTTGGTGCGCCACTTCCCCCCAAAAACATTGCGATAAGTGAACACCATGATCAAGAACCTTGCCGACGCGCTTGAACAGCGCGGCTACACTGAACTGACACCCGTACAGACGGAAGTCTCAAAACCGGAGTTCGTCGAGGCGGACCTGCTGGTCTCGGCACAGACCGGATCGGGCAAGACCGTCGGCTTTGGCCTGGCCATTGCGCCCACGCTGATGGGCGACGCCGACCAGTTCGGCCCTGCCGCTGCTCCACTGGCGCTGATCATTGCGCCAACACGCGAACTGGCGCTGCAGGTCAAGCGCGAACTGGCGTGGCTGTACGAGAAAACCGGTGCCGTCGTTACCTCATGTGTCGGTGGCATGGACATGCGCACCGAGCGCCGGGCGCTCGACAAGGGCGCGCATATCGTTGTCGCGACACCCGGGCGGCTGTGCGATCACATCAAGCGCGGTTCGCTCACCACCGATGACTTGCGCGCCATTGTGCTTGATGAAGCCGACGAAATGCTGGACCTCGGTTTTCGCGACGACCTGGAGTTCATCCTGGGAGAAGCCCCGAGCGACCGCCGGACGCTGATGTTCTCGGCCACGGTGCCGCGCGCCATCGCCACCTTGGCGAAGAAATACCAGCGCAATGCCGTACGCATCACGACGAGCACCGAGCAGACCCAGCATAGCGATATCGAATACCGCGCGCTCAATGTCGGCCCGCGCGACATGGAGAATGCAGTGATCAACGTACTGCGTTTCTATGAAGCACAGAACGCGCTGGTGTTCTGCAATACGCGAGCCGCGGTCAACCGCCTGACGACGCGGTTTGCAAACCGTGGCTTTGCTGTCGTGGCACTGTCCGGCGAACTGACCCAGTCCGAGCGTACCCATGCCCTGCAGGCCATGCGCGACGGGCGCGCGCGGGTCTGCGTGGCCACAGATGTCGCAGCCCGCGGCATCGATCTGCCCAAACTGGAACTGGTGATCCACGCCGACCTGCCGTCGAATTCCGAAACGCTGCTGCACCGCTCAGGGCGCACCGGGCGCGCCGGGCGCAAGGGCGTCAGCACGCTGATTGTCCCTGCCAAACTGCGCCGCAAGGCCGAGCGACTGTTGCAAGGCGCCAAGGTCAAGGCTGAATGGGCCGAACCACCGTCGGCCAGCGATGTACTGGCCCGGGATGAAGATCGGCTGCTGTCCAATCCTGTCTGGCAACAGGAGATTACCGAGACTGAGCGGGACTTCGTCGACAAGCTGGTCAGCTTGCACAGCGCCGAACAGATTGCCGCTGCCTATTTGCGGCTGCACAATGACAAGGTATCTGCCCCGGAAGAATTATCCGCCGCAGAAGCGCATTCGCCGGCACGCGAGCGGGCCCCCCGATCACAGGAAGACTTCGGGGATAGCGTCTGGTTCTCGATTTCGATCGGGCGTTCAAACAATGCCGAGCCACGCTGGCTGCTGCCGATGCTGTGCCGCGTGGGAAACATTTCCAGCAAGATGATCGGCGCAATCCGGATTCAGCAGGAAGTCAGCTATGTCGAGATCCTGGCGGAAAGTGCCGACAGGTTTCTCGCATCTGTCGGCCCGGACATGACGCTGGAAGCCGGTGCCGTGCTCAAACGTCTCGACGCTGCGCCGGATCTTTCCAAGCCATCACACGAGCCAAAGCAGCGCGTTGACGGCAAGCCGCCTTACGACCGTGACGCGGCGAAACCCAAGGGCAAGGGTAAAGGCAAAGGCAAATGGCAGCCCAGGCAATCTGCATCCGACGCCTCGAAGCCCAGTCGCGACACCAGCAAAGGCCCCAAGCCATACGCGAAATCGAAAGGCAAGCCGTCAAAGAACGGACCGGCCGACGCGTCGCCCAAGCGCAAGAAAAAGTTCAACCCATCCGCACAGGCACCGCGCAAACCGCATGCCTGAAGCGCTGACGCCACGGCGGATTCTGGCGGATCGCTGGCTCACCAGAGGTGCGATCTGGAGCACGATGGGTCGCACACCGGGATGAAACCCTGTACACAGTTCAAACAGGAGTGCCGCAACCGGGCATGATACAATAACAAGAGGAATGAGCCATGTTGCGCAACGACCAGCTTGACCAGTGGGATCACGACCACTTTTTTCATCCGTCGACCCATCTGGGCCAGTTTGCCCGCGGTGAACTGGCAAACCGGATCGTGACTGGCGGCGAGGGCGTTTACATCAGTGATCGTGACGGCAACCGGCTGCTGGATGCGTTTGCCGGTCTGTATTGCGTCAATATCGGGTATGGCTGCCAGGAAGTCGCCGAAGCGATTGCAGCCCAGGCAAGGGAAATGGCCTATTACCATTCGTACGTCGGTCACGGCACCGAGGCATCGATCACCCTTGCCAAGATGATCATTGACCGGGCCCCGGCCAATATGAGCCGGGTGTATTTCGGGTTGTCGGGCTCCGACGCCAATGAAACCAATGTCAAACTGGTCTGGTATTACAACAATATCCTTGGACGTCCGGAAAAGAAGAAGATCATCTCGCGTTGGCGCGGCTATCACGGGTCCGGCCTGATGACCGGTTCGCTGACCGGACTGGAGCTGTTTCACAAGAAATTCGACCTGCCGCTGTCGCAGGTGCTGCACACCGAGGCACCGTACTATTTCCGGCGCACGGATCTGTCGATGTCGGAAAGCCAGTTCGTGGCGCATTGCGCCAGCGAACTGGAAGCGCTTATCGAGCGCGAAGGTGCCGACACCATTGCGGCGTTCATTGGCGAACCGGTGCTGGGTACGGGCGGCATCGTGCCACCGCCGGCAGGTTACTGGGCTGCAATCCAGGAGGTGCTGCAAAAGCACGATATCCTGCTGATCGCTGATGAAGTGGTTACCGGTTTCGGCCGTCTGGGCACGATGATGGGATCAACCCACTACGGTATTCAACCTGACATCATCACCATCGCCAAGGGACTGACGTCGGCCTATGCGCCGCTTTCCGGTTCGATCATTTCGGAGAAGGTCTGGAAAGTGCTTGAGCAGGGCAGCGACGAGAACGGTCCGATCGGCCATGGCTGGACGTATTCCGCGCATCCGATTTGCGCGGCGGCAGGCGTTGCAAACCTGAAGGTCATCGACGACCTGGGGCTCGTGGCCAATGCCGGCGATACCGGTGCTTATCTGAAAAAGGCGCTGGCCGATGCGCTGGGTTACCACGCCCATGTCGGCGACGTTCGTGGCGAAGGCATGCTGGCTGCCATCGAACTGGTGGAAGACAAGGATGACCGGGTTTTCTACGACCCGGCCAGGAAGATCGGTCCGTCGATCGCGGCGGCACTGCTCAGCCGAGGTGTCATCGCACGCGCCATGCCGCAGGGCGATATTATTGGATTCGCCCCGCCCATGTGCCTGACCCGGCCCGAGGCGGACATCATTGTTTCGGCGGTAACCGAGGCCGTAAAGGAAGTCTGTGACAAGAACCCGTAGGGTCTGTCATCAAACCGGGCTTTGGGAAAATCGCTCGTACCCGGATCTCGCCCCAATCATTGAAATCCGCGCATCAGTGAAAGCGATGGCGCTCGCCCATCTGCGCCTATCGGGCAGTGCAGGCTGTTTGCACAAGGGCTCACTTCTGGCTCATCCTCTCACATCATAAGCATAAGCTTATTTCGCCTGTTGTAAGCTTTCGTGCCATTCAGATATCAGCAGATACCCGGCATCTTCGGATGTACGGACGGGCAACCGTCTGCATTTCAAAGCAACAGGAGATATGAAGATGCGTAAACTGATCATCGTGGCCGTTCTGGCTTTTGCAACCCCTGCCCTGGCAGCTGAACTGACCATGGATACCGTGCTGGGAACCACCCTGCCCGAAATTCAGAAAAACCTGACCGACATGGGCTACCAGGTGCGCAAGTCCGATATGGAGGACGGCAAGATCGAAGTCTATTTCGTCAAGGACAACAAAATGGGCGAAGTGTATGTCAGCGCGGCGACCGGTAAAGTCACCAAGCTGAAAATGAAGTGAACCGGTCATGTCGGTTGTCGATACATCCGATGGCGGGCGTCCTGGCGCCCGCGACATCGTGGTCTGGGATCCGCTCGTCCGATTGATCCACTGGAACCTTGCATTGAGCATCCTGCTGAACAGCACGGTCATAGACGGGGAAAGTTCACCGCATGAGTGGATCGGATATGTCGCGGTCGGCCTGATCGCAATTCGACTGATCTGGGGATTGCACGGCTCGCAACATGCAAGGCTGTCGGCATTCCCGCCCAGTCCGGTCGCGGCGCTGCGCCATCTGGTGGCCTTGTCGAAAGGCGACAAGACCGTGTATCTGTCACACAATCCGCTCGGCGCACTGATGGTCTACAATATCTGGCTGACCGTGCTGCTCCTCGGGGTAACAGGCTACATGATGGGCACGATCCGGTTTTTTGGCGTCGAGTGGGTGGAAGAAGCCCATGAAATCGCCTTTACCTGGCTGCTTGTCTCAATTGCGCTGCATGTCGGTGGCGTCGTATTTGATAGCTGGTGGTCCGGGGTGCCTCTGGTTCGCGCCATGCTTGACGGGCGCAAACGTGTACCGAAGGACAGGTCGGTGGTTAAATGAATGCGCGCAACTTCCCTGCAATGAAACCGGAGCGGCGAGCCATGACGCTCGCCGCTATCATTGTCCTGCAGGCGCTGTGTGCAATTTTTTTCATTGCTGACGTGATCGCCGATCTGAAAGGAGGTGAGCATCTTGATGATCTCCACCTCATCCTCGAAGCCGTCGCTGCCCTGGCTCTGACCATGGGCGTCATCTACCTGATGCACGAACTGCGCGACCTGCTCAATCGTATGGCTGCAATGGAATTCGGCATCCGCGCCGCACGCGGGGAAATGTCCCACCTCATCGATGCCTTTTTTACCCAGTGGCAATTGACCCCGTCGGAGCGCGACATAGCGCACCTGGTTCTCAAAGGCATAGACAATGACTCAATTGCCGACATGCGCGGAACCGCGCAGAGCACGGTGCGTGCACAGTGCACCCGGATTTATGCAAAAGCAGACGTTGATGGCCGGGCGCAGTTCCTGAGTATCTTCATGGAAGAACTGCTTCATGCCGGTGACGAAAAGCAAAGCCATCCATAAGCGGCAACCGCAGGGCGCATTACTGCGTACGGGCCTGCAGAACTGTTTCGGTACGGGAGCCAGGGCAACCTGGGTTCAAGGGAACGCATGTTGCTGTAACACTTTGAAACCAAACAGGTTGATGATTTTTACTGATTCGACCACAAGTCATCCTGACTGAGCAACTGGAAAGGTGTCCATGCATGACACCGCCGCTTTCAGCGCTGCATAACACTCTGCATCAATCGCTTCACCGACCATGTCGTCCATGATCGAGAACGCCTGGGCTTGCGGCATCGCAGCTCGATAGGGGCGGTCGGCGGTCAGGGCATCATATATATCGGCCACCGTGACAACCCGGGTATCGAGATTTATAGCGTCCCCCTTCAATCCATCAGGATACCCTTTGCCGTCCAGGCGTTCATGATGACCACGCGCAACTGTTGCGATGTCCGAGAATGCCGCAACGCGTGACAGGATATTGCCGGAATGGACCGGGTGCATCTTGATGATCGCGAACTCCTCAACCGTCAATTTTCCGGGTTTGTCGAGAATGCTGTTGCTGATCCCGAGTTTGCCGATGTCGTGCAGCAGGGCTGCCCGCCGCAGCCACCGTCTGCGGTCGGCGCCATACCCCATATTGCCGGCAATCAGGTCAGCGTAATCAGTTACGCGATTGCTGTGTCCGGCAGTGTAGGGACTCTTGGCATCCACAACCTGCGCGAAAGCCTGAGCGATATCATCGAGATAGTCTTCGTCGATGGGCGTTTTGGCTCGGGCAGGCGCCAATGCCAGAACCCGGCCTTTGAGCTCGTCGGCGGCAAGCTCAAGCCAAAACGATGATATGTCCGCCAATTCATTGAAGGTATCCACAATTGCAGGATCAAACCAGCTGCCGGAACGGGCGTTTACCTCGGCGCGCGCGGCGCGTTCACCGCTTTCTGTGTGAAATACATCTACCACCTGGGCCAGCAAGGCAATTTGCGAAAACAACGGTATCGCGTCGCCCTTCAACCGATGCGGTTGACCCGATCCGTCCCAGTGTTCGTCGAGACTGTGGATAGCATTTGCAACAGGCAGACCGAACCGCATCTGCAAGGCAATATCTGCGCCTCGCGTACATCGCGTTTCAATCAGTTCTCTTGCCATCTGGGGGCCTGTCTTCAATGCTGTCAGGATTGCACGAAAGCGGTCTGACTTATCCGACTGCAAGCCTGTGTGATTGAGCACGAAACGAAGCACCTGGGGCAGGCTGCCATCCATGGTTTTTGCGTTCCGCTTGAAGGAGATGTCATCTGTCAGGTAGTGGCTGCAGATGCGCGCAGCATTGCTGCTGCATCCCAGATCCTTGAGCATGATCGCGTAATACAAATCGGTAAGAGCATCCAGATCCAGATCCAGCATTTGCCCGACCTGGGTACCGATCCAGCAGCATCTTATGCAATGTCCAGAAGGTTGGCCTTCGACCAGGTCGAGAGCGTGGCTGAGTGCCGACATTATGTCAGCCAATGGCAGCAGCTTGCCGCCCATCTGTGAAGAGTTCAAAATCCTGTGTCCAGTCGCAGTTGATGCCGAAGTAAGCATGTCACTGCCGGGTTAATGACAGCTTTCTGTCTGCGGGTCCGGTTGTTCGTGCCAATTGCCAGGCAACGGTATGCACCGTGCGCACGAATACGCGAAATTGCAGCAAATGAACTGCCACATGCCTGGTCGAAATCAGGCATCAAGACTGATTTTTACGGTTGGCCCGCACAAACCGAAGATGATCGAACGCGAACCAGGCTCTTTAACGTGACAATGGCGTTGCGACGATGAATAGTGAGTCGGGCCTGTAGCGCATAACCGCAACAACAGATCAGGGCTTGAACGACCGCATGATGACATCACCCGACAGAAAAGACGACCCGCTGCTGCAGCCTTTCCAGTTGAAGGGCCTCAGACTGCGCAACCGGATCATGAGCACCAGCCATGCTGCAGGTCTGGGCGAAGATGGCATGCCGGGGCCGCGGTACCAGGACTATCATGTCGAAAAGGCCAAGGGCGGTATCGGCCTGACCATGTTCGGCGGGTCTTCCAATATCTCGATTGATTCACCTTCGGTGATGCCGCAACTGAACGTTGGAACAGACGCGGTGATTGCGCATCTGCAACAATTTTCCGACCGCGTGCATGCCGAGGGTGCCGCCATCATGTGCCAGATCACTCACCTGGGCCGGCGGGGTGAGTTCAACAAGGGGGCGATCCTGCCAACGGTTGCGCCGTCCGTCGTACGCGAAACCCTGCATCGCTCGATTCCCAAGGAAATGGATCAGCATGATATCGACCGGATCATTGCCGACTATGCCCGTGCGGCCGTGCGCTGCAAGGAAGGTGGGCTGGACGGCATCGAGTGTGTTTCGGGTGCGCATCTGATCGGCCAGTTTCTGTCTCCGGCCCAGAATTACCGCACCGATGGTTATGGCGGATCGATCGAGAACCGCTGCCGGTTCGGTCTTGAGGTGTTTGAAGCCATCCGGCTGGCGGTGGGCGACGACTTCCTCGTGGGTATCCGCTTTGTGGTCGATGAAGGTTTTACCGAGGGGCTGGATTTCGAGGACAGCCTGAAGATCGCCCGCCTGTTCCAGTCGGCGGGCCATATCGACTTCTTCAATGCCATATATGGCCGGATGGATACCTATGCCGCGCTGGCAACCGACAATATGCCGGGCATGGCGTCTGCGAATGCACCATGGCTTGCCAAGGCGGCCGCGTTCAAGTCGGAGGTCAGATTGCCGGTGTTTCATGCTGCCAGGATTGCCGACGTGGCAACCGCACGTCATGCCATTGGCGAGGGACTGATTGACCTGGTCGGCATGACAAGGGCACACATCGCCGATCCGTACCTGGTATCAAAGATCGCCGCCGGGGAAGAAGACCGCATTCGACCGTGTGTCGGGGCAACTCACTGCATGAGCCATCTTCGACCGTCGTGCATCCACAACCCGGCAAGCGGGCACGAAGCCACGTTGCGGCAGAAAATCGAACCAGCAACCCGCAAGCGCAGGGTGGTCATCGTTGGGGCCGGGCCTGCCGGCCTGGAGGCTGCACGGGTCAGTGCCGAACGCGGGCATCGGGTCAGCCTTCTGGAAGCTGCGCCTAAGGCCGGCGGACAGGTCCTGCTTGCCGCGAAAGCACATTGGCGTGGCGATCTCATCGGCATTGTCGACTGGCGCATGCATGAGCTGGAAAAACTTGGCGTGGATATCCAGTTCAATACATACGCCGATAATGATGATGTGCTTTCGCTTGCCCCGGATCTTGTCGTCATCGCTACCGGCGGCACGCCCAACATCGACTGGCTGCCCGGCAGTGAATACATCACCAGCACATGGGATATTCTCGATGGCACGGTCAAGCCGGCTGATGATGTGCTGATTGTCGATGGGACGGGCCGGCATTCAGCTTTGAGTGCGGCCGATGCCTGCCACAAACAAGGGGCAATGGTTCGCATGGTGACCATTGATGAAACGCTTGCCGCCGACCAGACCTATGCGGAACGGGTTATCTGGAGAAAGTGGGCCCGCGAGGTTGATCTGCCGGTGCGCACAGAAGAACAGCTTGTCCGGGTAGAAAAGGACGGCAACGCATTGACTGCCACCTTCAGGAGCGAACTGACCAATGCAGAATGTCAGTTGTCGGCAGCCCAGATCGTGTTTGATTACGGCACAATTCCGGCTGACGAACTGTATCGCGGGCTTCGGTCCAGCTCATCCAATGACGGTGTCACCAATCTGGAAAACTGGGTCGCAGGGCGCGGCGTGAGCGATGCTCAATCGCACACGCCCGCCGGCAGTTTCGAGTTGCATCGCATTGGTGATGCGGTCTCGAGCCGCAACATTCATGCAGCCGTGAACGACGCTCTGCGACTGTGTCAGAATTGCTGAACCATTTCTGAGTCCCAACCAGCGCACGGCGGGTGCGCAAAGGAGCGTAGAATGCATATCGAACCAGGCATCGTTGACGGAACGAAAATCATCCTCGGCTACGCGACAGCGGCGGGCGCGGCCTCTCTTGCAGGCAAGATGGCCTGGGACATGATCCGCCATGATAGCGGTGTGGCGGCCCTGGCACTGCGCGCCGTGGTGACGACGGCGCTGGTGTTGTGCTTCTTCCAGGTTCTGCCTCATTACCCGGTGGGGGTATCGGAGGTACATTTCATCCTCGGGTCGACGCTGTTCCTGCTGTTCGGCGGTGGCGCGGCGGCAATCGGTCTGGCGCTCGGCCTGCTGATCCAGGGCGTGTTGTTTGCCCCCTTCGACTTGCCGCAATACGGCATGAACGTCA
>CAYRLR010000068.1:4267-9535 GCA_964424975.1 uncultured Anderseniella sp. | reverse complement strand
CTGCAGTTGACGTATTTTGAAGCATTGGGCAATCAGGAGACTGCATCGATCATGGACGTCAGTGTTGAAGCAGTGGAATCCCTGTTGTCGAGGGCAAGACGGTCCTTGCGGCTGGCGCTGCAACCGGTGTGGGCAGATCTGATTGATGAACTGGAGCAATTGAAATGACGGCACGCAAACACAACGCCAGCGCAGCCCAAGGCAGTGCCCGCGATGCGCGCCTGGCTGAAGTACTGGCAACCTATGGCCGCAATCCGCTGCGCTGGCCGGAAGCTGACCGGGTGCGGTTTGCCAACCTGTTGCGCGAGCCTGAATTGCTGCCTCGCGAGGCGAGCACGGAAGCGGACCGGCTGGACAAGCTGCTGGACATGATACCTGCAACCGACATTGCCGAACCCGAAGGCGCCCGTGCCCGCCTGCTTGCGCGCACGACGCAAAAACCAGTCAGTCTGGCTGCCGGGCCTGCTCGCGCCGGCATGCGAAAGTCGCGTTGGCATTCCGGTTTCCTGCCGCAGCAGTTGCTGGTGGCCGGTACGCTGGCGGCAAGCATCATGCTTGGTGTGTTCGTCGGCGCTGACACCGAGGCAGGTTCCGTGCTCGCCGACAGCCTGCAATTGCCGGGCACGACGGATGAAGTGCTGGATATCGTCCTGCTTGACGATGGTCAGGACGGGGACTTCCTATGAGCGACGCACCAACACCAAGGACACGGCGCTGGTCATGGCTGTGGATTGCCCTGATTGCGTCCCTGGCCATCAATCTTGCCGTTGTCGCTGCCGTTGTTACGCACCAGGCGTCTGGCCCGTATCGTCATCGCATCACCGGTCCGGGGTTTACCCAGATACTGCCACGGGCCTTTTTCAGGGGCCTTGATGATGACCGACGCGAAGAACTGGTTGGCGAACTGCGTGAACACCGCAAGGGATTTCGCGAATTGCGCAAGAGCATGCGCGAAAAGGCCCGTGATGTCGCTGCGGCGCTGCGCGCGGAGCCCTATGATGAGGCAGCCGTGACCAGGGCACTCGAGGTCTACCAGGCAGAGGCGCAGACCATGGTGGTCCGCGGCCGCGATATAGCCGGCGGTTTCTTCAAGCGCCTGACGCCGGACGAGCGCAAGCTGATTGCAGACGAGATAGACCGCAAGACCATGTCCAAGCGCCGCTGGGAACGCTGGAAGCACCGCAAGCACCGCCACGACGAGTAGGGTGGTTGTTTTGTTTTACTCCGCTCACGCAAGCAGCCTTGCGGCTGCGCTCCGCGGGGGCGGGCCTGAGCGGCCCGAGACCCGTCGGGTCTAGTTCCACAATTCATCAGAACGGTTTTGGAATACGCCTCCGAAGCACGTAAGTGCTGAGGCAAGGCCGACTGGCCGTCGCACGAAGTGCGCCCTAGCGGAGCGCAGCCGAAGGCTGCTGGCGTGAGCGATATAAACTTGAGCGATATAAACCTGAACCCGATCAAACCTTGGTATCGGTGCCGATTGGTTCGATGACGGCGTCGGATTCGATGATGCGCTTGGGTTGCTTGCCCTTCTGGGCGATCGGCAGGGTGATGGTCACCGTGGTGCCCTTGCCTTCTTCGCTGCCGATGTGCAGCGAGCCTTCATTGAGCCGGATCAGCGAGTTCGAGATGGCCAGTCCGAGGCCGGAGCCGGAGCGGGTCTTGGTGAGCTGGTTTTCCACCTGCTCGAACGGGCGGCCGAGCTTGGAAATCTGGTCGGGCGGAATGCCGATGCCGGTGTCTGCTATGACGATTTCGGCCATCTTCTTGACCCGGCGGGCGGAAATGGTGAGGCTGCCGTTTTGCGGTGTGAACTTCACCCCGTTGGCGATGACGTTGATCAGCACCTGCTTGAGAGACCTGACGTCGGCCATGGCGTGCAGCGAGTCGGGCAGGTCCTTGCGCAAGGTGACGCCGCCTTCCTGGGCGCGACCCGACACGATGCGCAATGCTTCTTCGATGACAGCCGGCACCGAGCACTTCTCGACTTCCAGCGTGATGCGCCCGGCCTCGATTTTCGACATGTCCAGGATGTCATTGATCACATCCAGCAGGTACTGGCCGGAACTGTGGATGTCGTGGGCATAGTCCAGGTATTTCGGGATATCCACCTTGCCGAACAATTGCTGCTCGATGACTTCCGAAAAGCCGATGATGGCATTGAGCGGCGTCCGCAGTTCGTGGCTCATATTAGCCAGGAATTCGGATTTTGACCGGTTGGCCGCTTCAGCGCGGGTTTTCTCGCGGGAGTACTTTTCCGCAAGGTCGGCAAGACGCTGTGACTGCTGTTCAAGTTCCATGCGCGATTTCTGCAGATCGCGCACCGTGTTCATCAGTTCGCGTTCGGACTCGAGCAGTTTTTCCTCATGCATCTTCAGGTTGGAAATGTCGGTGCCGACCGAAACGAAACCACCATCCTTGGTGCGACGCTCATTGATCTGCAGCCAGCGCCCGTCTTCCAGCTGCACCTCGAACGTATTGCCGTCACTGCCTTCTGGAATGCTGGTCGGCAGGGCGGCATCTGTCGCGTTTGCCGAGCGCTGGCGGATCAGCGGTTCGCGGGCGATCCGGGTGACATCCTCATAGGACGAGCCCGGCATGCACACACTGGCCGGCAGGTTGTGCAACTGCTGGTACTTGGAATTGCACATGACAAGCCGGTTGTCCGAATCCCACAGCACAAATGCCTCGGAGACATTCTCGATGGCGTCCTTGAGGCGCAGTTCGGCTTCCTGGTTGAGTTTGTCGAGCCGCTTCTGTTCGGTGATGTCGATGGCAATGCCGACCAGGTTTGGCGAGTCCTGACCCGGCGCTTCCGACAGTTCGGCGCGGGCCCGCAGCCATACCCAGTGACCGTCGCAGTGTTTCATGCGGAATTCATGGTCGATGGCAGGGCGGCCGCCGCGCAACATCACGTCGACCAGCTGGTCAAGCGGTTCGTCGTCCGGGTGCAGCCGTTCTGCAACTTCGCCATAGGACAGGAACTCGCCCTTGGTATCCAGGCCGAGTATGTCGTACATGGATTTCGACCAGAAGATCCTGCCGCGCGCGATATCCCAGTCCCACAATCCGCAGTGGCCGCGATCCAGTGCCTTGTCCATGCGTTCGGTTGCAACGGCGAGCGTCTGGTCAGCCTCGGCCGCGCGCGATGCCTGCCAGTGGAACGCTGTGCACAGCAGCACCAGTACCCCGAGAGAGACAAAGAACAGGGTTGCGATCTGCGTCACGTCCGAGCGCCAGTCCTGCAGCACCTGGGCCTTGGGGTGGATGACGACAATCTGGCCCAGATAGGGACTGAGCGAGCGCAGACCGATATAGACGTCCTCGTTTGCCGGGGTGATGGCAAGGACCGGTTCGCCGAGCTTCTGCCCGGCGGACAGGATACCCTCCTGGCCAAATACCGTGGACAGGTTCGCGTCTTTCAGTCCGAGGTCTTCCGGGTAACTGGTCTGCACATAGCCTTTCTCATCCGCCAGGATGAACAGCCGACCACGCGTGCCGGTGTCTTCGGGCAGCACTTCCGCCAGGTCCTCGGGGATCAGGGCGCGCACGGTGCGACCGCCGGCAAACCCGGCACCCAGGGTCGCGCTCAGATCACTGGCTGCAGCGCGCAGTACCAGTGCCGTATGCTTGGTGGAGGCAACTATGGATCGCTCGCGGCTGGCCGACAATTGCAGGAACAGGGCCGTGGCCAGCGTCATCAGGAACAGCAGTATCAGACCGGTGATCAGGTTGCGCAGGATGCGTTCGGAGATTGCAATAGACGGCACACGTTTGGAGCCGACGCTTACCTTGAGCGCCCGCTCCTTGAAAAATAGCTCGCCAAGCTTTGCCTTGGACACCCAATCATCCCCATTGTCGCCAACTGCCGTACGCAGTGGCCATACAGGCAACACCCCTCAAGTCTGTGATGGTCTGCCGCCCCTGACAGTACTCTCACGAGGGGTCGTGACATCGCCCCCCAACCCCGCCGAATCAGTAAAGGCCATTGATTCGAAGTCCGCTTGATTTGGCAAGCATGAAGGATACTTCCGGACCCGAAACGGCTTTAAAATACAGCATTTACGACATATTTGGGATATAATTCCTGATCAGCAACTTGAATTCAGGATGTTGGGCCCAGAAGTGCCGTATTTGACCTTGGACCCGATGTCGACCGGAACAGAGTAGTTTGAGAGCCCTGAAAGACAATGTTCCGGATACGAAACGAAGCTGAAAATCAGCCATTGCGGCTGAATTGCGTGAGCCTGCTTACGGCGTTTGCGGATCCAGCATGCGCGACACCATTTCCAGCGTGTCGGATGACAGGTCCGGCTTTTGCCGGATGGCGCCAAGCGCTTCGCGTGCCTTGTCCTGCCGGATCCGATCCATCAACTGGTAGGACCGGAAAGCCGCCACCATGCGTGCAGCCACTTGCGGGTTGCGTTCGTCCAGCGCCATCACGACTTCAGCCACCAGGTCATAGCCGGCACCGGAAGCGGTGTTGAAGCCGGTCTGGTTCATGCCGGCAAAGGTGCCGATCAGGGCGCGAACCCGGTTGGGGCGGGTGATGCTGAAGTCGCCATGTTGCATGAGCTGGCGCACATGGGCAGCCGCGCTGGCACCCTTGCGCATGCCATGCAGGGAGAACCATTTGTCGACAATCAGGTGATCACTGGCAAACTTGTCATGAAAGGCTTCGAGCGCCATGTCGCGTTCGGGCAGGTCCAGCCCGGCGAGTATGTTCAAGGGCCCCATCATGTCAGACATGTGCCGGGCACCATTGAACCGCTCCAGCGCTGCTGCTCCAGTCTCGGCCGGCCTTGCGGCAGCCAGCAGCGCAAGCGCTGCATAGGCCAGCGCGCGCTGTCCCGCGGCTTCGGCACTCGCCGAGTAATCGCCTGCAGGCAGGTCACCGGCCAGGCTCTCAAGCTGGTTCTGCAGCAATGTGCCGACGGCGGCGCGCACATGATCACGCGCGGTCTTGATCAGGTCCGGGTCGACATTGCGGCCCACCATGTTGGCGATATCAGCCTCGCTCGGCAGCGCAAGCATCTGAGCCTTGAAGGCGGCTTCCAGTTCGCCTGACGCCAGTATGCTTGCCAGTGCGTCGGCATACTCATCTATGGGCGCAGGGTCGTCGCCATCGCCGATGGCCTGCATGGCGGCCATGATGATTGACCGTGACAGGGTCTGGCCGGCTTCCCAGCGATTGAATGCATCGCGGTCGTTCGCCATCAGGAACAGCAGTTCGTCATCGCGCTGGCCGGTTGTCAGGTTGATCGGCGC
>CAYRLR010000068.1:0-4257 GCA_964424975.1 uncultured Anderseniella sp. | reverse complement strand
AGAAACCGCGATTGATCGACAGCACCGGACGCTGGGTAATACCGGTGAAGGTCCAGCTTTGTTTTGCCGAGCGCACTTCCAGAATGCCGCTGTCCAGATGGCTGCCATCGTCGAGTACCAGCTCCATATCGGCCCCGTCCGGCCCGATCAGGCCGGTGGCAAGCGGCATGTGCATGTCCGGCTTTTCGGTCTGGCCCGGCGTTGGCGCAAGTGACTGGGTGACTTCAAGCGTCGCGGTGGCCGCGGCCTCGTCCCAGTCGAGCCGGGCCTTTACCGACGGTGTGCCGGCATGATTGTACCAGTTGAAAAACTGGCTGAGATCGCGCCCGGATGCCTCTTCCATGCAGGTTGCGAAATCTTCCACCGTGGCCGCATCGCCGTCATGCCTGTCGAAATAGATGTCCAGTGCCTTGGCGAACTTGTCCGGCCCCAGCAGCGTCTTGAACATGCGCACGACCTCGGCGCCTTTTTCATAGACCGTGGCCGTGTAGAAATTGTTGATCTCGATGTAGGATTGCGGCCGCACCGGGTGCGCCAGTGGCCCGGCATCCTCGGGAAACTGGTGCGATCGCAAGGTGCGCACGTCCTGGATCCGCTTGACCGCGCGCGAGCGCATGTCGGAGGTGAACTCCTGGTCACGAAATACCGTCAGACCTTCCTTCAGGCACAATTGAAACCAGTCGCGGCAGGTAATCCGGTTGCCGGTCCAGTTGTGGAAATATTCATGGGCGATGATCGCCTCGATATTCACGTAATCCTGGTCAGTGGCAGTGTCCGGGCGCGCCAGGATGTACTTGTCGTTGAAGACATTGAGGCCCTTGTTTTCCATCGCGCCCATATTGAAGTCGGACACAGCAACGATCATGAAGATATCCAGGTCGTATTCGCGCCCGAATGCCGTTTCATCCCACGCCATCGACGCTTTCAGGCTTTGCATCGCCCAGTCGCACCGGTCCTGCTTGCCCTGTTCGACATAGACCCGCAGTTCCACCGTGCGGCCCGACATGGTGGTGAAATGGTCGGTGACACAGGCGAGATCGCCCGCCACCAGCGCAAACAGGTAGGCAGGCTTCGGCCAGGGATCCTGCCAGACCGCAAAATGGCGGCCATTGCCGGCCTCGCCGCTTTCAACCGGATTGCCATTGGCCAGCAGCACCGGAACCGCGTCCCGGTCAGCTTCTACCCGGACCTGGTAGGTCGCCAGCACGTCCGGCCGGTCGAGAAAATAGGTGATACGGCGAAAGCCTTCCGCCTCGCATTGCGTGCAGTACACGCCATTGGAGCGGTACAATCCTGACAGCGCGGTATTTGCGTCCGGATTGCATTCGCTCGTGATGGTCAGTTCGAACTCGCCGTCGGGGACAGTCTCGATGATCAACTGGTCCGCCGTGACCGTGTAGCGGTTGTCGCCGATCATCTCGCCATCGATGGCGACGGACTTGAGCTCAACAGCCTCACCGTCCAGCCTCAGGGGCGCGTGGACGGTTTTCGATGCCGGGTTGGGGCGCATTTTCAGGACCGAGACGACTTGAGTGGCTGTCGGGCGCAGGTCCACATCCAGCGATACATGGTCAATCAGGTAGTCTGACGGCGTGTAGTCCTGCAGGCGAATGGTCGGGGGCGTTTCGGTGCGCATGGTAAAACCTGATCGTTTTCAAAGTGTGGCTGGTTACATCTGCCTGTCGATATGGAACGGAGCCGGGTCGGTATTGCTGTTGGGTCTCGTCATCATGTCAGCAATCATCCGGCCGGTCGTCGGCCCCCAGCTCAACCCCATATGACCATGTCCGAATCCATACCACACATTGGCCAGCTTTGGAGACGGTGAAATCACCGGCAGCGAGTCCGGCGTGCTCGGCCTGCGGCCCATCCACCTGGTTTCGCTGCCGTTCATCTCGCGCAATCCAGGCAGGACGCGCTTGCCATAAACATGCATCTGGTCGGCCCGGCGCCAGTCCGGCGGCGCGTCATTGCCGGCGATTTCGTCGGACCCGGCAATCTTGAGCCCGCCCCGGTGCGGTGTAACAGCACCGGGTTGGGCGGCATGGGTGACCGCGCGAACAAGCCGGACGCCGGGATCGCTCATGATGACATGATAGCCGCGCTCTGCCTGCAGCAGCACCTTCGAGCCCAGCATCAGGGCCAGTTCATCCGACCAGGCCCCGGCGCAGATGCAGAGGTTCTCGACCTGTTGCTCGCCGGCCTGCTTCAGGTGCAGTGTCGTGGCGCGCGTGCCGTCCTGGTCTATGCGGGTGACTTCATCGAGCAGGATGCTGCCGCCATCGCGCACCACCTGCTGCGCCAGCTTCTGCACCATCTCGAACGGATCGACGATGCGGTGCCATCCATCCCAGAACATCGCCTTGTAGATGTCCGTGGTGAGGTCGGGCTCGATCTCGCGGGCTTCATCGGCGCTGAGTTCGCCGCCCGCATAGCCGTGTTCTGCCCGCATGGCCCGCCATCCGGCTGCGCCGTCATACTGCTTTTTCGAGCCATACAGATGCAGTCCGTCGTCCATTGCCAGAAGTTCGGACGCACCGGCATGCGCCAGGATCGTACGGTGGTCTTCCAGCGCGCGCATGCCGAGTTGCGCGCGCGCCGTGGTGATTTTCCTGATGCGGTCGGGCAACGCGTTGCGCCCCACGGCCATGAGCCACGGCAATGCAGTGGGCAGGTGCCGCCAGCGGATGGTGACCGGGCCTTTCGGGTCGAGCAGCCATCCCGGAATTTTCAGCAACATGCCGGCATGCACCGGCGGCACGACACCGGACACCACGACACCACCGGCATTGCCGAATGACGCGCCTTGTCCCGGCGCTACCTTGTCGATCACCGTGACGGCAAAGCCCTCGCGTTGCAGGAACAGGGCGCTCGACATGCCGATGATCCCGGCGCCGATGATGGTTGCGTGCGGTTGGGTGGTTTTCAGCTTCGTCACGTTATTCTTTCTGGTTCGGTAAAACCTGCTTGTAGAGCAGACGGTTTGGGGAGCTAATACACGAAAGTCGAACAGGTAAAATCAGGAGAATCAGCCAATGCCAGTGCACAAGCGCATCAGACCATTCAATACCAAGGATACCTACCCTGAACAGAAATTGTCCAATGATCTGTCGCAGGGCGTGGTGGCGCGCGGCACCATGGTGTTTTTGCGCGGCCAGGTGGCGCAGGACCTGGACAGCCGCGAGAGCCTGCATGTCGGCGATGCGGGCAAGCAGACGGAAAAGGCCATGGCAAACATCAAGCTGCTGCTGGAAGAGGCCGGGTCCGAGCTCGCTCACATCTGCCGGATTGTCGTTTATGTGACAGACATCCGCTACCGTGAAGCCGTATATCAGGAAATGGGCAAGTGGCTGGCAGGGGTGTTTCCATGCTCCACCGGCCTGGTCGTGCCCGCACTTGCACGCCCCGAATGGGTGGTTGAAATCGAGGTTACAGCAGTTATTCCTGATTGATGGGAGAATGGTCAGATGGTTCTTCACGATGCTCTTGACAAACTGAAGCACACGGCGGCCGGTCCGCTTGAGCAAGCGTTCAGCTCGCCGCCGGAAATCTATACCAGTGCGGACCTGCTGGAGCGCGAACTGAGTGACATCTTTGAACGCGAATGGCATTGCCCCGGCCTGGCCGCCGACATAGCCGAACCGGGTGATTACATCACCTTTTCCATCGGCGATCAGCCGGTGTTCTCCATTCGCCAGAAGGATGGCTCGATCCGCTCATTCTCCAATGTCTGCCGGCACCGCATGATGCAGTTGCTCGAAGGCGCGGGCAACACCAGGACCATTGTCTGCCCCTATCATGCCTGGACCTACGGCCAGGACGGGACGCTGCGCGGCGCGTCGCAGATGGAAAAGTCTGAAGTCTTCAACAGGAAGGATTTCTGCCTGCCTGAAATCCGCACCGAGCTCTGGAACGGCTGGATTTATATCACGCTGAATGCGGAGGCTGCACCGGTGGCCGAGCTGCTGGCCCCGATGCATGACCTGGTCGCGCAGTTCCGCATGGACCGCTATATCCCGTGTGAAACCCAGGACCATGTCTGGCAGACCAACTGGAAACTGCTGACTGAAAATTTCATGGAAGGCTATCATCTCCCCGTCGCCCACAAGGCAACCGTTGGCCAGTGGATCGGGCTGGATGACACGGTGTTTCCTGACAAGGTGAACCCGCATTTCACCTGGCAGACCTTCACCAAGGGCGAGACGGCTGCCTACGGCCTGGCGGCCGAGGCCAACGACTACCTGGAAGGCCGCTGGC
>CAYRLR010000067.1:0-9536 GCA_964424975.1 uncultured Anderseniella sp. | reverse complement strand
CCAGCCTCCGGTCCAGGCCCGGCAATATGACCGCGCCGCGTGGCATGAGGGCAATCGTTGCCAGCAGATCCGCGGTTGCAGGCACCGACCCGGTTGAACCGGCCGCGATCACCGGACCGGGCGGCGGGTGCTGCCGCAATCTGGCGGTCTCGGCCTGCAACAGGGCGGACCGGCGGGCCTGGGGTCCCATCAGCCCTGCCTTTGACATGGCAGCCGGATAGGTCTGGGCAATGATCTTCAGAAACGCCGCAGCGTCGTTGCGGTGCAGCGGCAACTCGTGATCGTCTGCGAGCAATGCGGGCAAATCAGCCAGCGTGATTTCACCGGTTTCCAGGCTGTCGATCAACTGCACCAGCGACTTGGCCATCTGCAGGGCATGAGAGATGCTGTTATGGATGGCACGGGCTGCCGGACTCTCCGGGTTGGCTGCAGCCCAGTCACACACAATGCGCGACAGCAGGAACTGGCGCTGGACCTGGCTGGCTGCGGGCGGCAGCTCCAGGTCAGCCGCAGCACCCGGTCCGTATGCCCCGGTGATATGGATTTCATCCTCGTCCACGTCGCCCAGTGCGCGAATGACCGGCAGGAGGCGCGCCGTGTCGGGATCAATCTCGATGAAGGCTTCACGGCAGGCACGCACCGCGCGCCGCGTTGGCAGCAGGATTGTCCAGGTGCTCAGTTCAAGCGGGTCAGGCGCACCGGTGGGGCCTGGCAGCAGGTGCCCGCGCAGAATCGACGCAACAAGACTTGGCAGGAACCCGCACGATGGTGGAATGGTGAACACAGACGCTGTGGCGTGCTGCTTCATGGTGCGCCCAGTGCGGCAAGCCTGTCTTCCGCTTCACCGATGGCTTGCGGTGTGCCGACGTGCAGCCACCAGCTGTCGTGCTCCATGCCGTACAGGCGGTGCCCGGCGATTGCACGATCCCACAGCACGTTCATGGAGAACGCGCCGTCCGGTGCGTCGGCAAACAACCGCGGATGCACCATGTATGCACCGGCATAGACCTCAGGCGCGGTGTCGCTGTTGCGGCGCGATAAACGTCCGTTTGTATCCATCTCGAAATCACCCGGTCCGTCAAACCCCATCAAACGGGATTTGCCGGACAATAACAGCAGGCAGTCCATCTTGTCGTCATCCCACAGGGCTGCCAGACGCTGCAATGCAGGCGTGGGTCCCTCAACCCAGAACGAGTCCGAGTTCAACACGAAAAACGGCGCGTCACCCAGGTGCGGCAATGCGCGTGCCACTCCGCCGCCTGTATCCAGCAGCAACCCGGTTTCATCCTGTACCGTGATTTGCAGGTCATGCCTGGCGCGCGCCCAGGCCTGAATCTGGTCGGGCAGATAGTGCTTGTTGACAACCATCTGCGTCACACCCGAGCGCAGCAGCGCATCGACACCGCGATCCAGCAATGATCTGCCCGCAACCTCGATCAATGGCTTGGGGCGCTGCAGGGTCAGTGGCCGCATGCGGGTACCCAGTCCCGCAGCCAGCACCATGGCGCGTGACCCGATCATGAACCGGCACCGTCACGCACTGCGCGCGGCAGATAGGCATCATACCATGCCTTGACGGCTGCAAGAGCCGGGTGGCGCAGATTGTGTTCCACAACATCGCTGGTGCGCCGCAGATACTTGAGATAGCCCGGCTTGCCGTCGCGCGCATTCAGCCGCGCGAAAATACCCAGTATCTTGGTGGCGCGCTGGGCCCCCAGTATGGCGTAGGTTGCTCCGAATGCACCGGCGTCAAAGTCGGCCTCATCGGCGCTGCGCGCCGCGACATACATGTCGTAATAGTCTTTTTCCACATCAGCCGGGATGGTGACGCGCACGTCCTGCAACAATGATGCAACATCGTAGGCGGGATGGCCCAGTACACAGTCCTGCGTGTCGATCAGCCCGACTTTCCGGTCTGCTTCGCGGCCTGGAAGCCAGAACAGGTTGTCGACATGAAAATCACGCAACACCCAGACGGGTCTGCTGGCCTGCGCGAGTTGCAGGACATCTTGCCACGCGGTCATGAATTCGCCGCGTACGCTGTCAGTCAAGGCGGTGTCGCACACATGCGGCCAGTACCAGTCGAGGCACAGTTCCACCTCGATCAGCATCGCGTCCATGTCGTAATGCGAAAGCCGGTAGCTGCCGCCTGAAGCAAGCTAGACATGATCCGGCCAGTTTTTCCGGGCCATGTTGGCCAGCAGCATCACGGCGCTGGTCAGGCACAACGGGAACTCGTCTGGGTCATCCAGCAGCGACCGTAAACTCGCTGCGCCAAAATCCTCGATAATTGCAAGACCGTTGCGGGTGTCGATCGCATGGATTTCAGGTGCCGACAGACCCTGTGCCTGCAGGCCGCGATTTATGGCCTCGACGGCACGAATGTCCTCTGCCAGATGGGCAATACAGCTGTAGGGCAAACCGTTGCGAACAGCATCACCGTCGGTACGCGACGGCATGTCCATCAACAGCGCGCTTGCACCCTGCGGCCCATTGCGCAACCGTTCGTAGCGCCTTGTTGACGCATCTGCCGGCATCCTGTGACGTGTAACCTGATCCCAGCCGCTTGCCGCCAGCAGGGCATCAATATGGCGAAGCTTGTCGAGCCGTGCCGACCAGCTTTCATCGGTGCTTGTCAGGCAAGCCGTCCGCCCGCCGTCTTGTTCGGCCAGCTCGATCAGCAATCCGCCCGGCGGCAGCAGATCAGCGCCACGCGACGGCCATTCAACAAGCACCGCGCCGGTCTCGAGAGCGTCATCAATGCCAAGTTCCTCGATGTCTGCAGGGTCCTCCAGCCGGTAGAGGTCCATGTGCGCAACGTCCATCTCGCCCAGTTCATAGGTCTGCACCAGGGTGAATGTCGGGCTGGGCACCTCCAGGTGCGGATTGCCGGCAAGCGCGCGGATGAAACTTCTGGCGATCGTGGTTTTGCCGGTGCCAAGGTCGCCTTCCAGTGCGATCAGGTCACCTTTGCCCGCCAGCATGGCGAGACCGGCGGCGAACCGCTCGCTGGCTGTCTCGTCCGCCAGCTTTATGCGCAGCCCAGTTTCGCGGGGCGGTGTGCTAGGGTCAGGCCCCATTGATCTTATCCATTCTGCGGGAGGATAATTTGCCTTTGACAAGGCGAGAAGTCGCAGGAAACCAACCGGTTTTCAAGACTTTTCAACGCTGTCAGGGGCAAAATGGACCCCGCCTTTCGGGTTTGAAAGAAAACCCGCCTTGCAGTCATGCCTTTCAACTCATTGACGCCGACCGGGGTGGTTCAAGGCCGGGCGATGAAACCGCTTCGCGCGGGCCCGAGTCAGGCAACCTGCAGATAACGGTGGTACCCTGCTGCAGCTTTGACATCAGGCGAACCGACCCGCCGTGCAATTCCACGAAACTTTTCACCAATGCCAGGCCCAGCCCCGGCCCGCGGTGACCGCCTGCCAGCGGTTTTGCATTGAAGCGTTCAAACGCCTTCTTCTGGAACTCGTCGTCCATGCCCCGGCCATTGTCGGCCACCCACAACAAGACATCACTGCCATCGCGCCGCGCGCCCATGCGCACCGTCGCGCCGGTTGGCGAGAAGCCGATGGCATTTGACAGAAGGTGCCCGATGGTTTGATGCAACCGCCGGCTGTCGGCTTTGATCGAACCTGCGTCTTCGGCAATTTCGATGTTCAAGGTCAGGTCGCGCTGATCAATGCGTCGCGAGAAATCATTGGCAACCTCCGACAGCAGGTCTTCAACCACAATGGTTTCCAGACGCAGTTCCATGGCGCCTGCATCAATGGTAGTCAGGTCAAGGATGGCATCGATAACCGAGAGCAGATCATTTGATGATGCCTGTATGTCGCTGACATACTCCGCCTGTTTTGGCGCAAGCTCTCCGGCAATGCCGGCAGACAGCATTTAGGCAAATCCCAGGATCGAGTTCAGCGGCGTCCGCAATTCGTACGAGACGTTGGACAGGAACCCGGTTTTGAGCTGATCTGCAGCTTCAAGCGCTTCATTGCGTTCGCGCAGGGCACGTTCAATACCCGAACTGGCTGTTACATCCACATAGGTGATCAGCGTGTTGCCGTCGGGCAGCGGTACTACATTGTAGTCCAGCACCATGCCGTCCGGACGAATCAGCCGGTCCTGCAGCGGCCTGCGACTGTCGGACAGCGAAGTAACGGCAAGTTTGACGTCGTTCCACATTTCAGGGTGCGGCATCAGTTGGGCGCATTGCTGAAACACTTCAACCACATGCGGTTTCGTGTCGAGAAATGCATCGTCCAGTTGCCAGAAGCGGCCGAATGTCGGGTTGAAGAGTTTCAGGCAGCCGTCAGTGCCAAACAGGGCAAGGCCTTCATGCATGTTGTCGATGGTTTCACGCTGCACCCCGATCAGCTCATTGTAACGGCTTTCAAGCTGGATCTTTTCTGATACGTCTTCATACAGCACCGAGACTTCGCCGGAGCGCGGTTGCTCGGAAACGACCCGCAGTGACCGCCCATCAGGCAGATGCCACAATTCGTCCGGTGTATCAATGCGGGCATAAGATGCCAGCTGCTCTTTTTTCCAACTGCGGTAGTTGGCCTGTTCGGGCAACTTGCGCTCCTCGCGCAGCCGGTCGAGAATTTCCCCGTGGGTGGGCTGTGTGTCGAGCCATTTGGCGTCAAATCCCCACAATTGCGCGAAAGCCTCATTGTAAAAGGAAAGCTTCTGGTCGGCTGCAAAACTGGCTATGGCGGCGGTAATCTTGTTCAGCGTACTGGCATGGGAGCGGATCTGGCGATCAAGTTCCTTGCGGGTATCTTCCAGACGCGTCATGTCCAGCGCAAACGAGGCGGTGGTATTGTCAAACGGCACTTCCACAAGTTCCAGTATGCGCTTGGCACCGGCGATAACCGCCGCTCCGCGAGAAATGGTGCGCTCACCATCGGTGTGTTGTGCAACCGGTTTGAAGGTGTCGCGGTCGATGAGCGGAATGTTCTGGGAGATCACCTCGTCAATGTCGGTCTGCTCGATTGCATCCATGTACGCCTGATTGACCCAGACCAGGTTACCGTCCTCATCGCGCAGAAACACCGGGAAGGGGGCCTTGTCGAGCATCGCACTGAGGCGCTCAACCTGTTTGCCAAGGCGCCGGGCATCGAACATCAGTTCCTTGGTGTCACGCCGTTCGCCTGACAACGGCTTGATGCGCATGGTCGCGACGCCGCCGGCAACGCGTCCGTCTGCCTCGACCAGTTCACCATCCAGTGTCTTCAGGGCAATGTTGAACGGGGAACCTGCCGCGCGCAGGACGCCAAGCCCGTTGTCCACGGCAGCAATGGATTCATCATCCAGCCACTTGGAAAAATCACCCAGGTTCTCAAGGCCGGTCTTCAACTGGATGGTGCCGCGCAAATCTCCGGTGATTGTATCCGGCGCTTCCTGGCTGGTTCGCCAGATGAACAGCACGCTCGGTTCGGCATTGATGATGGCCTGAGCCTCGTTCAACTCACCTTCAAGTTCGGCAATTCGAGCCTCGTTTTCTGTTCTCCGTGTGGTCATGCGGCGCACTGCGATAAAGGCCCACAACATGACAACGGTGGATAACAGCAGGGTTGCAAAAGCATAAGTGTTCTGGGGCGAAACGATGGTTTTCAGAAGGCCTTGTGCGGCTGCACAAGACGGCAGTGCGCACAATCCGGCCATGGCTGCCATCATCGGTGTTGTAGCTTGTGAAACCCGGCCAGTATTCCGAAAAAACCGCAAGCGTTTCAGGCCCCCTGAAAACGATTTCCCTATCCCATCATGCATTCAAGTGAATGCATGGTGTCCCAGACGCAAAGCAACAATACTTACCTGTATCGGGGTTATCTGAGCACACAGTGCTCCCCCGCGCGAATCGGACACGCAATGCCCCCCGACAGATATAGCCGCACGGGAGCAAAAAACACACTACCCCGTTGAGATCTTATCAACGGGGCAGCAAATTTGAAACATTTTGCGAGGTGTCAGGACGCCACGTCAGTAGCGGTAGGTGTCTGGCTTGAACGGGCCTTCAGGTGTGACCCCGATATAGGCCGCCTGCTCTTCGGAAAGCCGGGTCAGCTTTGCGCCAACCTTGGCAAGGTGCAGCATGGCAACCTTTTCATCCAGATGCTTCGGCAGAACATAGACCGAATTCTTGTACTGATCGCCCTTGGTCCACAGTTCAATCTGGGCCAGCGTCTGGTTGGCAAATGAGGCAGACATCACGAAACTGGGATGACCTGTTGCGTTGCCAAGGTTCACCAGACGGCCTTCAGACAACAGGATCATGCGGTTGCCGGCGGGAAATTCTATCATGTCCACCTGCGGCTTGATGTTGGTCCACTTGAAGTTTTTCAGACCGGCAACCTGAATTTCATTGTCGAAGTGACCGATATTGCACACGATTGCCATGTCCTTGACCCGGCGCATGTTGTCCACGGTCAGAATGTCCTTGTTGCCTGTCGCAGTGACAATGACATCGGCACGTTCGATATCGTCATCCAGCGTGACCACTTCAAAGCCGTCCATGGCGGCCTGAAGAGCGCAGATCGGGTCGACTTCGGTCACCAGCACGCGGGCACCGGCACCAGCGAGCGACTGTGCCGAGCCTTTGCCAACGTCTCCGTATCCGGCAACGATGGCAACCTTGCCGGCCAGCATCACATCGGTGCCGCGCCGAATGGCATCTACCAGCGACTCACGGCAGCCGTACTTGTTGTCGAATTTCGACTTTGTGACACTGTCATTGACGTTGATCGCCGGGAACGGCAGATCGCCCTTCTTTTCCAGCTCGTACAGACGGTGGACGCCGGTTGTGGTTTCTTCCGAAACGCCTTTGATGGCTGCACGCGCCCTGGTGAAAAAGCCCGGGTCACGCGCCATGCGTTTCTTGATGGTTGCGAAGAATATTTCTTCTTCCTCGTTGCCGGGATTGTCCAGCACGGACATGTCGGCTTCGGCCTTGGCCCCGATCAGGATATACATGGTGGCATCGCCGCCATCGTCCAGGATCAGGTTGGCGGTTTCACCATTCGGCCAGTCGAATATCTTGTCGGCAAAGTCCCAGTATTCCTGCAGCGTCTCACCCTTGTGGGCAAAAACCGGGATGCCGCTGTCGGCAATGGCTGCTGCTGCATGATCTTGCGTCGAGAAGATGTTGCACGACGCCCAGCGGACCTCGGCACCCAGCGCCACGAGTGTTTCAATCAACACGGCTGTCTGGATGGTCATGTGCAGCGACCCGGCAATGCGCGCTCCCTTCAGGGGTTGGGCAGGACCGTATTCCTCGCGCACCGACATCAGTCCGGGCATTTCAACTTCTGCTATGGTGATTTCCTTGCGGCCAAACCCGGCAAGGGAAATGTCGGCGACGGCATAATCATTTGAGCTGGTCATGGGCAGCAATTCCTGTGTGAAGTTTGGAATAGGACGTTAATTTGGCCGCTCTATAACAGGCCGAGCGCACGTTCGCAATGAACATATAAATAAATCTTTATATATCACCTGCAGCGCTGGCGCCACCTTTTGCACTGTCTTCGCGGTCTTCACCAAACCTGTCGGCCAGCAGGGCGGTGATTGCATCAAGGGCTGGTCCCGCATCCTTGCCGGTTGCGGCAACATTGACAATCGTGCCGGTCGACGCCGCCAGCATCATGAGTCCGAGAATGGATGTTCCCGGCACGCTTTGCCCGTCATGGGAGACCGTCACCTCCACGTCAAACTGCTCGACGCATTTGACAAACTTGGCCGAAGCACGTGCATGCAGCCCGCGGCGATTGGTGATCTCGAGGTTGCGTGCCTGCGTCATTTATTGAGCAGGCTTCCTGCAAGGTTGATATACTTGCGGCCAGCATTCTGGGCTTCTTCGGCAGTTTTTTGCAAAGGCAGCGAGGCACGCACGCTGGCAAGCTTGATCAACATTGGCAGGTTCGCACCTGCGAGGACTTCTATGTCACCGTCGTCCATTGCCGAAATGGCCAGGTTGGACGGAGTTCCGCCAAACATGTCGGTGACAACAATAACCCCGGCACCGCTATCCACTTTTTTTATGGCCGACAGAATGTCGTCGCGCCGCTGGTCGCCATCATCATCAGGACCGATCCCGATCACCTCAATATTGTCTTGCGGTCCGACCACGTGAACCAGCGCATTGTATAATTCCTGCGCCAGCCTGCCGTGTGAAACCAGTACGAGTCCGATCATGTGTGCAATGCCCGATGTGGTTATACAAAGTTGCCGGCAATCTTACGGTCCATGAGGCCGTGTTGCTGCAGGGGCCGATACATTACCGCTTCGGCCACTGTCTGCAAGACCCGATCCGAGGATACTCACGGATTGCTGAAACTCGCCAATTGCCACTCCATCAGCGCCAGCGTACGTACCTGCGCTGCTGACGCGGGGTTGGAAAAGTCAATTTTGTGCATTGGCAGGGTCAGCCCCGCCAGTGTCACGGTCCGGGGTTCAGGCAGTCGTTCAATGTCTGCGGCGTTGGCATGGGTAATGACCATATCCAGGCGCACCGGCGAAATCGCCGTTTGCACCTTGATGATGCCGATGCCGCGCACTTCCAGCAGGCCGTCAATGGCGCCCGGCGCATGTGCCGTCAACACACCGTCAACATCTTCAATCAGAACCTGATCGTCACTTACGAGTTGCCCGCGGACAGGCTCCGGCGCCCCGGCGCCGAACCCCGCCTGGTCAATCAGGCGCAATGCCAGCGACGACTTGCCGGTACCCGGCTCGCCCTGAAGCAGCACCCCGGCGCACCGTCCGGCACACGACAATACGATGCAGGTTCCATGTGTATTGGTTCGAACCGGTACTGAATTGTTCATGCCACTGCCTGTAGAGCGTCAGGATTTGCGGCGCGGCAAATCGGAAGCCGAGCGATCAACCGGAAGCCGTACCGTAAAGCGGGCCCCCTTGATGTCCGCGTCGGTTCCCGGCGCCGGCGCGGCGCCATAGTGATTTGAAGCCCGGATGGTTCCGTTGTGCGCTTCCACGATCTGTCGTGAGATCGACAGGCCGAGCCCGGAGTTCTTGCCGAACGAGTTTTCCGGCCGATCCGTGTAGAAGCGTTCAAAAATCCGCTCCAGGTTTGCCGGCGGAATGCCGGGCCCTGAGTCTTCCACCACATATTCGACAACGCGTCCGGTCCGCCGCAACGTCACTGCAACCTCGGCGTCGGGCGGTGAAAATGAAACCGCGTTGGCTATCAGGTTGCGTGTGACCTGACCCAGCCTGTTGTCATGGCCCCGGATCGTGAAGCCGTTCTTGTCGGAGACGTCGCCTGCCAGGGGCTCGATTTTCAGGGTCACCCGCGGCTGAACTTCGCGCCGGGTCTCGTTGGCCAGTTCCACGAAGGTTTCAAGCAGCTTGCGCATATCGACCGGACCGGATTCACTGCGGGCCAGTTCCGCATCCAGGCGCGACGCATCGGAGATGTCCGAAATCAGCCGGTCCAGCCGCTTGACGTCATCCTTGACGATGGCGACCAGACGGTCGCGCTGTTCCGGCGTGCGGGCATATTCGATGGTTTCAACGGC
>CAYRLR010000066.1:3278-9560 GCA_964424975.1 uncultured Anderseniella sp. | reverse complement strand
TTACCATGAAAATGCATCTGTTCGCAAATCACCGCAAATACAGAACCTGAATCAAATGTCCACTTCAGGGACAAGCTTAACCCGTTCTTAACCAAAAACGTTAACTTTTAGCACCATCGAGAAGGTGGATTCGGTTCCATCAGGGATTGGCCTGTCGTTCAGACAGTCCGGTCGGGGTAGCGAAAGAGAATTGGGTCATGAAGCCAGGCATTCCGTGGAGCGTTAAAGGCATTGACGACAAGGCGCGAGAGATTGCGAAGGACGCGGCGCGCTCGCAAGGCAAGACCCTGGGTCAGTGGTTGAACCTCAAAATTCTGGAAAGCGCCAGTGAAGAGGCTGACCTGGCGTCGCGCGCGACCCGCAAGAAGGCATCGTCTTCCGTGACCAGCAGCACTTCGCGCTCCAGTCCTGCGGCAACGCCGCGTGGCAAGTCAGCAGATGCTGCGAAACACGAGTCCACCGCTGGTGACAATTCCATCGAGCGCAAACTTGACTTTCTGGTTTCGCGATTGAGCGATCTGCAGGAACGCGACCATGGTGCCGACACACCTCGCCATGCACTGTCTGCCGCTTCGCGGCCGGAACAAGCCAGCACCAGGGCAATGGACCAATTGCTGGATCGCATTGAAAAAGGCGAGCAACACACCCGGGAAAGCGTCAACACACTGGGCAGGCGGGTCGAGAAGATCGGAGACCGGGTTGAGGAAATTGCGCTGCGTCCGGTTGAAATCAGTGCCCGCGAAGTGCCCGGCTTCAGTGCTCTTGAAGGTGCGGTCCGCAAGATTGTCGACCAGGTTGAAAAGACAGACACGCAGTCGCGCACAGCAATCGACCAGTTGCATAACCGCATTGTCGAACTGGACGGCAAGGTCCAGTCGACGTCACCCAATAGTGACAAATCCCGGATCGTGGCGGATCTGGAAGTCCGTATGAAAGAACTGGCTACCCGTGTGGAACAGACCGCCAACAGCGGGGACGATCCGCAACTCAAAGCCATGTTCGAAGCCCGTATTCGCGAGCTTGCCGAGCGCATTGACACGGTGCGTCATTCGGCAGAAGCCATCGGTCAGAAAGCCCAGGCAACAGCCGGCAGAGCCGCAAAGGAACAGGCGAGTGCCATCGAAACCCGCCTGGCCGGCCTTGTCGAACAGGCCGAGCAGAAACTCAAGGACGCGGGTTCTTCCGACAAAGGGCTGTTGTCCATCCAGTCTGAAATCAGCGATTTACACAGTCGCTTTGAAGAAATACGCCAGCAGTCTGCATCCGAGAAGGAGGTTCAGGCACTGCGCAGTGCGCTTGAAATGCTTTCAAGCAGGGTCGATGAGGCTCCCGGACCAGAACCGATTGCACAGATTGAACAGCGTATTTCGGAATTAAGCCAACAATTGCAGCAGGTTAGCCAGCCCGCTGACTATCAGCCACAACTCGGTGCCCTGGAAGAGCGCATCGAGGCCCTGGACAGCCAGATTGCAGCTTCCGCGTCTGAGGCAAATCCGCAGATAGCCACCCAGATGAACTCAATCGAGCAGAGATTGAGCGCAACCGAAAAACAGCTGGGCGGCCTTGCAACAATCGAGAACTCCATACAGAAGCTGTTTGCCAGCCTCGAGGAAGGCCGCGCCGAAGCGCGGACCCTTGCAACCTCTGCCGCCATGACCGCGTCCGGCGCGACAACAGAACCATCCGCGGAGTTGCAGGCTCTTCAGGACGGTCTTGCCGCCGTCAGGGCCAATGCCGATACAGCGGACCAGCGCACCCAGGCCACACTGGAAGCTGTTCATGAAACTCTGGCCCAGATCATCACCAAGCTCGGCGAATTTGACAGCCAGAAAGACGCTGCAGTTCATCATGCCCAGTCGGCTGCAGTCGCAAACAGAGATGACCGCAATCCACTGACAGGCGATGTGGCATCATCCGCGCCAGCAGCTTCGGCGGCCGCACAGGCCACGGCACCGCGCGATTCATCCGGCGATGAAGCGGCCCACAATGACACGGTCGAGACCAGTTTCTTGCCGTCGTCGCAAGATGCTCCCGGCGCTGAAACGGCATCCGGGATGCAGCCTTCCCACGACCCGTTGCTTGCATCTGCTGACTCACAGTCCGAACGCATGGACTGGCTGTCGGTTGTTCGCTCTCACATGGCCGAAAAGCATGGAATCAACCCTGATGTGTCCATGTCGATGGCAGCGCAGACAATGGCTGACGGCGATGACGCCGGCCTGGCCGATGAACATGTTGATTTCATAGCTGCAGCGCGTCGTGCTGCGGCTGCCGGCCAGCAAAATCCGGCCGCTGTACCGCTCGAAACTGCGCCGTCTGACCTGGGGGCTTTCAGCCCGAACGCAGATGATGCCAACCCTCGCCAAGACCAGCCCGCGTCCGGCCTGTCACAAAAGCTGGGCAGAAAAAGCACTGACAGCAGTGGATCGGACAGCCCATCCGGGTCCAACCGCAAACGGCTGATTCTGGCAGCCGCAGTACTGCTTGCCGCTGTTTCCGCCTACACGACCAATGCCGGCCTGTTCAACCTGACCTCTGACAAGAAAGACTCAATTTCCGCGCCAGCGGTCGACAAGACATCCGGCATGGCTGCACCGGTGCAGGAACACAAGCCGCAATCGTTGCCTGCACCCACCGACTTGCCAACATCTGCAGCACCGGTTGAAGCAACAGACACCACGGATCGCGACAACCTCATGCAAGCCGACCCGATCACAACGTCATCTGTCGCGCCTGCAGACACATCTGATCCGCTCCTGTCGCAAATGCCGAACAGGCCTGTAAATGTTCCGACCCCATTCGGTGCAGCAGAACTGCCTGAGCAAATCGGCCCGGCCGACCTTCGCCGCGCCGCCCTGAATGGCAATGCCAATGCCCAGTTCATCATCGCCAGCAGATACCTGGAGGGCAGGAAAGTCGGCCGCGATCATGCAAAGGCCGCTCAATGGTACACGCGGGCCGCAGAAAGTGGCCTTGCAGCGGCGCAGTATCGTATTGGAACTCTCTATGAACGCGGCAGCGGCATTGCACAGGATCGCGTCCGGGCGATGTCCTGGTATGCCAAGGCGGCCACCCAGGGAAATGTCAAGGCAATGCATAATCTGGCGGTGATGTCTGCCGATACGGCGAACGGCAAACCTGACATGGCGCGGGCGGCCAAATGGTTCGCTGCTGCTGCCCAGCATGGTTTGCCCGACAGCCAGTACAATCTGGCTGTCCTCAATGAACGCGGACTTGGCGTCGAAAAAGACACCAAGAAAGCCTATAAATGGTATGCGATTGCAGCCAGAAGCGGTGACCGCGATTCAGTCAAAAAGGTCAGGGAACTGACGGTATCCATCGACAAGGCCACACTTGCCCATATCGATCAGTCGATCGCAACATGGCAGCCGACAGCACCCCGGCGCGCAGCCAATCTGGTTTCGATTTCCGACACGTCATGGGGCATTGAAACCAACGCTCGCCAGGCGTCTGCAAAGGCACCCGCCGCGCAGGTCTCCACCCAGCCGGCTAGCGCACAGGACCGGATCAGGCTGGTGCAGCAACTGTTGGCCAGCAAGGGTTTTGATACCGGTGGCGCTGATGGAGAGATGGGACCAAGCACGGCAAACGCCATCAGGCTCTACCAGCTGCGCAACGGCCTGCCCGTCAACGGCATTGCGTCAAAGCAGTTGCTGGATCATCTGCAAAAGGGTTGATCCAGGACCTGTTGAGGACCTGCTTCAGAAATGATCGGCATGTTTCATTTGCAATGCGCAATTGCTTTGCATGCCGATTATGTATGGTACACTCGCCTGCAGGCGAAAAATGCTCGAAAAGACATACAGCCTTGTCTTGCGCTTTTTCATCATCATTCGAATGTTTTCTTTCAAACAGAATTGCATAAGATTAATGAGTCCTGGCCCTGAAACATGAAACTGCCTGAAGCCATTACCAAGATACCAGCCCCGGCCCTGTGGCTCGGCCTGGCCGGTCTGTTGCCGTTCTGGCTGCCCTTGCTGGTGCAAGGCACTCAGGGCGAATTGCACGCACCCTCACATGGCTTGCTGATCCAGATGGGATATGCGGCTGTCATCCTGTCCTTTCTCGGCGGCATACGCTGGGGTGCGGCGCTCAAACTGCCGCGCGGCCCGCTGCAGGCCACCTTGTTCGTGTTGTCGGTCTTGCCGGCACTGGCAGGATTCGTGGCCTTGTTGCTGCCGGCAACCGTCGGCCTGATTTTGCTGATCGGCGGGTATCTGGTGCAGGGCGTATGGGATGTGCAGTCCGCTCAACGCGGCGAGCTGCCGGCATGGTATGCAAGCTTGCGGGCGCTGCTGACAACGGGTGCGGTACTGGCGCTGATTGCGGCAATCGTGGTGCGTATGGCGGGCATGTAAAACCATATCGGCTCGTGCGGGTTCATGGGTTCCTTAGAGCATGCTCTAAAGCACGGCACGTCCCGGCAGCACATGCAATGCCGTTTTGCCGACCATGATCACCCGGAAAGCCTCGCCGGCGAGCAGCGGGCGGAACGCGTCATGGCGCACATCCAGGCCACCTGTATAGGCGCCGAATGCGGGCAGGATGATGCGTGTCGGCGATATGACAAAGCACTTTGTGCGCAATTTGCGTCCGCGCCGCTTGATGGCCGCTACCGGATGCAGGTGACCGGCAATCTCGTTCACGGCTCCGACGCCGGGCTCATGGCGAAGCGTGATACCACCCAGCGCGATCTCTGAAGACCTGGAACCGGGCAGATATTCCGGCAGGCAAGGGTCATGATTACCGGACAACCAGATCAAGTCGGCTGCTGCCGCCAGCTGGTCCAGCAGCATACGATCAGCAGGCGCCATGCGGTCAGGGCCGGCAGCGTCATGGAAGCTGTCGCCCAGCAACATCACCCTGGATGGTGACCATCTCGCCATCGCTGCGCGCAATGCCAGCAACCCGGCACGGGTGTCATATGGCGGCAGCAGCCGGCCCAGGTGAGCGCGCGATGAGCCCTTTTCCAGATGCAGGTCGGCGACCAGCAGTGTGTCGTATGCCGGCACATAAAGTGCGCCCGACAGGCAGGGCAGAAAATCCATGTCACCAAGCCGCATGACCATGGCGTCAGACGAGCCGCATGGCTTCGTCAACAAGGTCGTCGGCAGCTTCGGCAAGCAGAGCGTCATGGGCCTCGCCATAAACCGGTTCGCGTCCGATCTCAAGCATCACCGGCACCGCCAGCGGCGATACCTGCGCCAGCGCCTTGTGAACAATGTTACCCTTGATGCGCGCCAGCATCATCGCCAGCCGTTTTGCGTCGATCAACCCGGAGGCCGCGTCATCCCATGCTGCCTTCAGCAACCAGTGATCTGGCTGGTGGGTGCGCAACACGTCATAGATAAGGTCAGCGGATACGGTCATCTGCCTGCCCGATTTTTCCTGCCCCGGCCAGCGCCTTTCGATCAGGCCGGCAATGATGGCACAGGTGCGGAAGGTGCGCTTCATCAGCATGGATTCCGCCAGCCAGGCGTCCAGATCATCGCCAAGCATGTCCTGGTCAAACAGCTCTGCCAGCGACAACCTGCCGTCCTCAACGGCAAGCGATACATCGCGCACACACCATACCGACAAGGCATAGTCATTGCATACAAAGCCCAGCGGTTGCATGCCGGCACGCTCCAGCCGCCGCGTCAGCAACATGCCAAGTGTCTGGTGGGCCAGCCTGCCGTCAAACGGATAACACATCAGATAGTGCTTGGCGGCCCTGGGAAATGTCTCGACCAGCATCTGGTGAGCCTGCGGCAACACCGACTTGCGTTGCTGGACTTTCAGCCAGTCGCGCACCTGGTCCGGCAGGCAGGCCCAGCGGGCCGGCTCAGCCAGCATGGCGCGCACCCGGCCTGCCAGATAGGTCGACAGGGGAAACTTGCCGCCCTGATAGGAAGGTATCATCGGTTCGGTCGCATCTGCCCGGCTGACCAGCGCGTTGAGTTCCTCGACTGCTTCCAGCCGCAATATCTGGCCGGCAAACAGGAATGTGTCGCCAATGCGCAACTGCTCGATGAACCACTCCTCCACTTCCCCCAACACCTTGCCGCCGAACTTGGTCAGGGGCCTGCCGGCAGACGAACGCCGTTTGCCGGCCAGCTTGACCTTCATCATCTCGGCTTCAACGATGGTGCCGGCGTTCATGCGATAGGTCTGTGCGAGGCGGGGATGGGTCAACCGCAAGCGCCCGTCAGGCAGTTTCTTCAGCCTGGCAAAGCGCTCATAGGTTCGCAGCGCATAACCGCCTGTCGATACGAAATCCAC
>CAYRLR010000066.1:0-3178 GCA_964424975.1 uncultured Anderseniella sp. | reverse complement strand
TGGCAAAGCGCTCATAGGTTCGCAGCGCATAACCGCCTGTCGATACGAAATCCACTGCCCGGTCAAAATCTGCCCGGACCAGGTTTCGATAGGGCCACGCCGAGGTGATCTCGCCATAAAGCCCGTCCGGATCAAACGGCGCTGCCACGGCAGACCCCATAATGTGTTGCGCCAGCACGTCGCGTTTCAGTTCCGCGGGGCCGTCGCCATCCTGGGCACCCTCGAATGCGGCAACGCGCGCCGCCTCGCATTCGAGTACCTCGAACCGGTTTGACGGCACCAGCAAGGCACGCGAGGGTTCCTCATAGCGGTGGTTTGCACGGCCGATGCGCTGCAGAATGCGGCTTGAGCCCTTCGGTGCACCCACATTGATGACAAGATCCACATCACCCCAGTCAATGCCCAGGTCGAGAGTTGAGGTGCACACCACAGCGCGAAGCGATCCCGCAGCCATGGCCGCTTCCACCTTGCGGCGCTGCGAAACATCCAGCGAGCCGTGATGCAGGGCAATCGGCAAGGCGTCTTCATTCAAGGTCCACAATTCATGAAAAATACGTTCCGCCTGCGACCTGGTGTTGGTGAACACCAGTGCCATGCCGGCTGACCTGATGGCCTGATATATGTCGGGAAGCGCGTAGGCCGCAGAATGGCCCGACCATGGCATTCGCACCTCATCATCGCACCGCAGGATGGAGATGTCCGGTTCGGCCCCGCCGGGCGCATGCACAAATGCAGCCATGTGTTCCACGTCCGCTTCGTCCTGGGGCATCAGCCAGGCGCGCAGTGTATCGGGGCTTGCAACCGTGGCAGACAAACCAATTCGCCTGGATTGCGGGGCAAACCGGTGCAGCCGCGCCAGCGCCAGCGCCAGCAGACAGCCACGCTTTGTCGGCGCCATGGAGTGAAGCTCATCAAGGATAACCACCCGCAGGTTGGCAAAGTAGTGCTCGGCGCCTTCCTGGGTGATCAGCAGCGATACCTGTTCCGGCGTGGTGATCAGAATATCCGGCGGATTGGTTTTCTGGCGCTGGCGTTTGTGGGCCGGGGTATCGCCGGTGCGCGCCTCAACGCGAATATCGAGGTTCATTTCCCTGATCGGTGCTTCGAGGTTTCGCGTAATGTCGACCGCCAGCGCCTTCAAGGGCGAGACATACAGCGTGTGCAGTCCCCGGCCCGCGGCACCTTGTGCCAGCTCCACAAGCGACGGCAGAAATCCCGCCAGCGTCTTGCCGCCGCCGGTCGGCGCAATCAGCAGGGCCGAACACCCGGCCGACACGGTTTCCAGCATCTCAAGCTGATGGCGGCGGGGTTGCCAGCCACGAGCGGCGAACCAATCGGCAAATATGGCCGGCAAACCGGATTGTGCTGAAGGGCTATGCGAGGTGCTGGTGTCCATGTCGTGCAAGTATACGTGGTTTGAGCGCATTGCAGTTGACAATCACATGGCCACAAATGCCAATGCGCAGATGATGCCGATCACACATAAATCAGTTATCACGATGGCGGTCCCAATCATGCTGTCCAACGTGTCGCAGCCATTGCTGGGCGTGGTGGACACTGCCGTTATCGGACAATTGCCGCAAGCGCATTACATCGGCGCGGTTGCCATCGGCGCGCTGATTTTCTCGCTGGTCTACTGGGGCTTCGGTTTCCTGCGCATGGGAACGTCCGGCATAGCTGCCCAGGCCTATGGCGCCGGCGACGGCAAGGAACTTGCAGCCGTGCTGTATCGCGCCTTGCTGCTGGCGGCGGGCATCGGTGTGATCCTGCTGATGCTTGCACCGATGATCTCACGATTGTCGTTCTGGCTGATCGCGGCATCCCCGGACATCGAGCGCGAGGCCAGGATCTATTTCGACATACGCATCTGGTCGGCGCCATTTTCGCTGGCAAACTATGCCATCCTGGGCTGGCTGATCGGCATCGGACAAATGCGCTGGGCGTTTCTCGTGCAGATCTATCTGAATGTTGCCAACATGGCGCTTGATGCGCTGTTTGTGCTCTATCTCGGCATGGCCACCGCAGGCATCGGCTATGGCACCCTGATTGCAGAAGTCTCGTCTGCCTTTGTCGGTTTTGCGGTGGTCTGGATGTTCCTGCGCCGTGACGGAGAGCAGCCCTCGCGTGCCCGCGTCCTGGACAGAGCCAGGATCAAGCGCATGGTGCTGGTCAATGGCGATATCATGGTGCGCACATTCTGCCTGACGTTCGGCTTTGCATGGTTCGCTGCGCAAGGTGCGAAAATCAGTGATGTGGCAGTATCGGCCAACGCTATCCTGATGCAGTTGTTCTTCATGGGCAGCTACATGATCGACGGCTTCGCCACCGTCAGCGAAGCGCTTGTCGGCCAGTCAGTCGGCGCCAGGTCGCGGCAACGCTACATGACGGCCGTGCGCATCTCATCGCAGTGGGCCATGGTCACAGGGGTAGTGCTGTCGCTTGGCATCCTGCTGGCGGGGCCGTGGGCCATTGATCTCATGTCGGTAAACCCGGACATCCGGTCTTACGCGCGCAGCTTCCTGTGGTGGGCTGCACTGACACCCATTCTGGGGGCAGCGTGTTTCCAGCTTGACGGCATATTCATCGGTGCCACCCGCACGCGCGACATGCGCAACATGATGATCATCTCGCTGATTGTCTATCTGGCAGCCGGATACGGGTTGACACCGGTGTACGGCAATCACGGACTGTGGTTTGCCATGTGCCTGTTCTTCATCGTGCGCGGGGTCACGCTGTTTGTCCGGATGCCGGCTCTTGCGCGTGATGTATTTGCCTGAACCATTTGCCCCGCTATAGCGTTGTCTGTGTTATGAAATCCGATCCTGCAACATGGCTGTACCCGACCCCCAGCGGGCTTTATTGCGAGCCGGGGGATTTTTACATTGATCCCTCGCGCCCGGTGGAGCGGGCGATTGTCACCCACGGCCACGCCGATCACGCGCGGCCCGGCAGCACGTCGGTGATGGCCACGCAGCAGACCCTCGACATCATGCAGGTACGCTACGGAGCGCGCGCCGGCGAAAAACTCCAGGCGATAGGTTATGGCGAGACCGTCACCATCAACGATGTCGATGTTGGCATGGCGCCTGCCGGTCACATACTGGGAGCTGCCCAGATCATTCTCGACTGGAAAGGCTATCGCGCGGTCGTATCCGGCGACTACAAGCGCGCTGCCGAC
>CAYRLR010000065.1:0-9595 GCA_964424975.1 uncultured Anderseniella sp. | reverse complement strand
ACCTTCGATATCTTCAACGTGATCTGACAGCACCTTCATGTCACCGCCATACTGAATTGCATAACGAAACGCGTATTCAGTGGCATCTGCCAGCTCGGAGACGGTTACGCCGAGTGCCTTCAGGGTCTCGTCGACAGCATCCTTGCGGCGCTTGATCTCTTCGTGGATCTTCAGAGCACCATGCAGGTCTTCCTGCTCGGCAACCTTGAAGCGCAAAATGAAGGTGTCTTTCACCGGTGTGCCATACATCGCAAACCCGGTTGAATCCGGCCCCCGGTGTTTCAGGGCCTGCAGCATGCTGGTCATTTCCTGACCTACATTGCTCGTGCCCTTCCGGTGAATCAGCCCTGCAATTCCGCACATGGGCATATGTCTCCTGTTGAGTGGTTGGACGGCGGACCATCACCCGCCGAAATTTTAGTTGCTGCGAAGGCCGTAGGTTTACGGCAGACATTCCATGTAGGTGTCCTTGTCCCAATCCGTGACGGACGCCATGAAGCGGGCCCATTCGTCCGACTTGTACTCGTGATAGAGCCGGTACATTTCACCGGGCAGGCCACGCTGGACGACTTCATCTGCCTCGAGAGCTTCAAGCGCTTCGCCAAGAGACATTGGAAGTTTTTTCACATCCTTGCCTTCCTTGATGGCCTGGTAGATGTTTCTTTCCTCCGGCTGTCCCGGGTCCAGCTTGTTGACGATGCCATCGTCGGCAGCGGCCAGAATGCAGGCCCCCATGAGGTACGGATTCACCATCGAATCCACTGACCGGTATTCAAACCGGCCAGGCGCCGAAACGCGCAGGCCCGTAGTGCGGTTCTGGAATCCCCAGTCGGCGAAAACCGGTGCCCAGAAGCCCGTGTCCCACAGCCGACGGTATGAATTCACGGTTGATGACCCGATAGCCGTCAGTGCGCGCAGGTGATGCACGATGCCCCCGATGGCTTCCAGCCCGGCTTTCTGGGGCATCTGCACATCGTCGCCATCCGGCATGAAGGTGTTGTCCCCGCCTTTGACATACATGTAGTTGTCTTTCATGCCCGGCAGTGCATCCGGGTCATTGCCGGTGCGGCAGAATTCATCCTCCCCACCGCGCCACAGCGACATGTTGTGGTGGCAACCGGAGGCGGACACGCCTTCGAACGGTTTGGTCATGAAGCAGGCAAAGATGCCGAATTCACGGGCCACCTGGGCACAAATCTGCCGGTAGGTTGTCAGCCGATCCGCATTGCGCAACACGTCGTCGTACATCCAGTTGAGTTCCAGCTGACCCGGTGCATCCTCATGATCACCCTGGATCATATCGAGCCCCATGGCGCGGGAATACTCCATCACTTTCATATAGACGGGACGCAGGCTCTCGAACTGGTCGATATGGTAGCAGAAAGGCTTGGAATAGCCGTGCTCCGGCTTGCCGTCTTCATTGTACTTGAGCCACATCATTTCCGGCTCGGTTCCAACACGCAAGCTCAGGCCGTCGTGCTTGTTCTTGAACTCGGCATGCAGGCGATGCAGGTTGCCGCGGCAATCCGCCGTCAGGTATCCACCAGGATTTTCCTTTTCCTCGCGGTTGCGAAACAGCGTGCAATAGAAGCGGCCGATGCGTTTGTCCCATGGCAGCTGCATGAAGGTTTCAGGCTCGGGAATACCCACCAGTTCGGCTGCTTCCGGCCCATAGCCGAGATATTCGCCGGCCCGGTTGGTGAACAGGTTCATGGTGGCGCCGTAAACCAGCTGAAAGCCTTTTTTGGCAACCGATTCCCAGTGATCAGCCGGTATTCCCTTGCCCATGATCTTGCCGGTAACCGAGATGAACTGGAGATAGAGATACTCAATCCCCAACTCATCGATCATTTTCCGGACTTCCTTGACCTTTTCGGCCCTGCCCGGCGCATCAACAAAATTCTCAATATCCATTGCCATTTGCACTGTCTCTCCCTGGTTGCGCACCAAATTGACCAATACCATACCAATGCTATACCAATTTTGACAACCTACAAAATGAACCGGCGAGGCTTTTCGTGCAAAATTTCTTATCCCTACACGCCGCCGCATTGACAACCAGTGGCACGAACAGTTGCCAAGCCAGCGTTATCTGTGTGTATTCTGTGGTAGCGGGTAAATTGACAAGCAGCGAGAATGGACTGGAAAAACACCTACAAAAGGATGATTTACGTAGTAATTCACTACATTTGTTCCTATATCGGCTGCAACAGGCACAGTTGTGCGCAAGTAGCAATGCAAGGCTAACAGAGTGATTTCGATTGAACACAAGAACGCCCACGGAGCCCGGTCCATCACCGCCGAGTTGCGGACGGCCATCGAAACAGGCCGGTACCTTGACGGGGACCAATTGCCTCCCGAGCGCGACCTTTCCGAGACCTATTCAGCTTCCCGCAACACAATCAGAAAGGCGCTGAACAATCTTGAAGTGGCCGGCCTGGTCGTTCGAAAGGTCGGCAGCGGCACCTTTGTGAACTATGGCGGACCAGCGGAGCTTGAAACTGAAAACGTGGTCGAGCAGATCAGCCCATTGCAGTTGATCGATGCACGTATCGGTTTTGAACGTCAGATGACACGCCTGGCGGTGGTTCATGCGACAGGCCGTGACATTGAAAAAATGGAATCCCTACTGGTCCAGCTTGAAGCTTCAGAACACGACCGTGACAGCTTCACCAAACTGGATTCAGAGTTTCATTTCTGGCTGGCAAAAGCATCCGGAAACCCGCTCATTGTGAAATTGTACCACCAAATCAATGAAGTACGTACCCACTCTCAGTGGAGAAAGGCCAGGGAACTGGTTCTCAGCCCCGAAAAAATCCGCCAGTACAATATTTATCACAGGGGCATACTGGACGGATTGAGAAACCGTGATGTGAAGTCTGCAATTGAAGCCCTCAACAAGCACATGGAACTAGCCCATCGTGACCTTGTCGGCACCGAGGCAGTTTACTGAGCAGTCGCCCTGCCCGCCTGCACGGTCCCCTTGCTGAATTGACATGGTGCCGTTGATGACCGGTCAAGCGTGTGCATCAAACAGGACTTGCTGCAAGCTGTTGTCGCCACTCCTGACCGGCCGACTGTATTGGCCGGTCGTGTTGCAGCGACGGAATTCTGTTTCTGGCGGCGGCAACCTCGTCCAGCTCAAGCGTCGCTACAATGTATCCCTCGCCATCGCCGGCGTCTGCCAACACCTTGCCCCATGGATCTATGATGAGTGAATGGCCATAGCATTCACCGCCGCCTGATATTTTACCGTGCTGGCACGGCGCGATCACGAAACACCCGTTTTCAATTGCGCGGGCGCGCTGCAGGACATGCCAGTGAGCCTCACCTGTGACTTTTGTAAATGCAGCAGGTGTTGCCAGCACCTCGGCGCCCATCATGGCAAGCTGCCGGTAAAGCGCGGCAAACCGCAAGTCGTAACAGATCGACAACCCGATCCTGGCCCAGGGCGTGTCAGCCACGATCGCCTGATGACCCGGTGAAATGGTTGCAGACTCACGATACCATCCACCATCGAGATCCACGTCAAACATGTGAATCTTGTCGTACTGTGCCACCCACTCACCATCTGCGTTGATCAGGTAAGAGCGATTGGAAATGCGTCCATCATCGTTCAGCACACCGATCGATCCCAGCAGGAACCAGACACCGAGCTTGCGGGCAGCCTCGGAAAACGCCGGCAGTACCGGGTGATCTGCCTCCGCGTACGCACCGGGAAGAAAAAGTCCGTCCCTGGTTTCGAGACCTGAAAAATACTCAGGCGTCGCAATCAGCCGGGCCCCACCGGCTGCGGCCGCACCGGCCAGTCGCAGGCATGTTTCGATATTGTGCCGGACATCAGGCGTGGCGCAATTCTGTATACAGGCCACTGTGAGTTTCCTGGGCATCGATTTGATCCTGTTCTTATTGGCGACAACCAATTCTATACCAATCCGCGACAGTTCAGAAGAGGCCTGTGCGCAATAACAGGTATCCACAATCAAAAAACCTGTGCGCTGTCGCGGAAAACTCCCGAAAACCAGTTCACGAGTTTCCAAGCCTCCCAGGCACGCCCACAAGAAGATGTCGCAACACCGGAAACGGGCATCATATCTCGACCAATTTCAGCAATTGGATCACAATAGGTTCCATTTTGGGTTGCTTTGGTTGAGTTTTCGTCCAATAGTATGGCAGGTGCGATGTTCAAGCAGACGGAAATCCATCCACACAAACATGTCCGCACCAGGCAAATTCGGGAGAAATTACAATGAAAATCACAAAGCTGCTGGCCACATCGGCCATTGTTGCCGCCAGTCTGGCGTTTACACTTCCAGCCTATGCGGAAGTTGAATCCGACGACCCGATTATCATGGTGCAAAACAACTGGACCAGCCAGTTGGTTCTGTCGTTTGTTGTTGGCAAGACACTGGAAAAAATGGGCTACACGGTCGAGTATTCGCCATCCGACACCCAGTTGCAGTTCAAGGCGATCGCCGATGGTGACATGCATTTCCAGGTAGAAGCCTGGGAAGGCTCCATGAAGTCAGCCTTTGAAAAGGCCGTGGCCGAAGACGGCATGATTGATGCCGGGTCGCACACCGCCCTGACACGTGAAGAATGGTGGATCCCGGATTACGTACTGGAAAAATGTCCTGCTGCTCAAAGCTGGGAAGGCTTGAACGCTTGCGCTGAAATCTTTGCAACCGCAGAGACCAAACCAAAGGGCCGGTTCGTTGGCCCACCGGCTGACTGGGGCAAGAATTATGCCGCGAGAATTGATGCCCTGGAGATGAACTTCAAGGCAATCAATGTCGGCCAGGCCGCGACCTTGTGGGCCGAACTGCAGTCTGCCTACGATCGCAAGGAGCCTATCGTTCTGTTCAACTGGACGCCCAATTTTATCGAGTCCAAATTCAAGGGTCGCTTCGTCGACTTCCCGAAGCCTGAAAAAGGCTGCATGGAAGACAAAGCATGGGGTCCAAACCCGAATGCAACCGGAGACTGCGGCGCTCCACATTCAGGTTGGCTGAAAAAGGCTGCCTGGGAAGGCCTTGCTGAAAAATACCCGAAGGCCTGGGGCGTGTTGCAGAAAGTAGACTTCAACAACGCCCAGATCGCAGCGGCCGCGCTGATGGTCGATGTCGACGGCTTGTCCCCGGAAGCCGCCGCCGACAAGTGGATTTCCGACAATGCAGCCGTTGTCGAGGGCTGGCAGCAATAGGTTCGCCGTTAATGAGCAAACAGCGTTTCGAGGCCGGGCTGAAGACATCTTTTGCCCGGTCTTTTCATATGTGCAACGATAACAAGACGATCCGGTGGGGCAACCGCTGAAGGGGACACAATGGCCATCGACGCGCAAATCAGGTGCCGTAATATTTGGAAAGTGTTTGGGGCCGATCCGGACGGTTTCATGCAGCGCCACGACGGCAATCCGACCGCGGGCGACCTTGCGCGGGAAGGTTATATCGGTGCTGTGCGTGATGTTTCGTTTGATGTCCATCAAGGTGAAATTCTTATCATCATGGGGCTGTCGGGATCCGGAAAATCGACCATCATCCGTTGCATGACCCGACTGAACGACCCGACGACGGGGGAGGTCGAATATGAAGGACGCGACCTGCTCAAAGCCACACCGCAGGAACTGATCGAGATCCGCCGGCACAAGATGGGCATGGTGTTCCAGAGCTTTGGCCTGTTGCCTCACCGGACCGTCCTGTCCAATGTCGCTTTTCCGCTTGAAGTGCAAAATCTCGATCAGATGGAGCGCGAAAAGCGCGCCATGGAGATGATCGAGCTTGTCGGACTGGGCGGCAGGGAAAACTACTTCCCACGTGAACTTTCAGGTGGTCAGCAACAACGTGTCGGCATTGCCCGCTCGCTTGCGGTGGAGCCGGACATCTGGTTTCTTGATGAACCGTTTTCCGCACTCGATCCACTTATTCGGGCAGAAATGCAGGATGAGTTCATTCGTCTTCAGCAAATGCTCAAGAAAACCATTGTGTTCATCACTCACGACTTTGAAGAAGCCACCAAGCTGGCGGACCGAATTGGCATCATGAAGGATGGCCAGATGGTGCAGCTGTGCACACCGGAAGAAATGGTGCTGAACCCGGCTGATGACTATGTGGCGGCCTTCGCACAGAATGCGCCGCGCGACCGAATTGTGTCTGCGGCGGCCATCATGGAAAAAACCAAGCTGAAGACGCCGCGGAAAGTGACCGGCGCGTGTGTTCCGGCAAGTGCAAAAATCGGCACGATTGCAGAACAGGTTATCGGGTCCGACAAGCCAACTCCTGTGACCGACAAGGACGGATACCTGCTGGGTCACGTGGACCGTGAACGCATTACAAAAGCCCTGTTCGGCAAAGGGAAAATTGTATGAACGCCGTGGCGGCAGATATCGACAAGACGTCGCCGTCCGGCATTCCCGGGGTGACTTCATTCCGGGTGCAAATGGCCGTCATGATCGGTGTCACCATCCTTTTGAGCCTGGTTCTCGACTTTCTCAAAGTCTGGCCGCAGGACTGGATCGTTCCCATCAAGACCTGGGTCACACAATTCTTCACCTGGCTGGACAAGGACGCAGGCATAGGTCCGCTCAAGTTCAAGATGGTCACCCGATCCATTTCCTGGCTGCTCGAACAGCCTCTCGATTGGGCAGAATACATCTTGTACCGGGGCATCAAGGCCAAACAGTTGCCGGCGATCTTCTGGACGTTTGCCCCGATCATCGGCCTGTGTCTGCTGCACAAGCGTTTCGGCCTGTGGCAATGCCTGCTGGCCGTTGCTGCCGTCTGGACACTCACACTGGCTGACAACCTGCTGTTCCAGGCCGGGCTTTTCGAGCTGCCGCGTACAGTTCTGGACGCACTCGGCGTCAAGAAACTGGATGCGCTTCCCTGGATCGTCATGGTTGCAGGCGCCGGTATCCTGGGGCACTGGATAGGCGGCTGGAAACTGGCTGTGTTTTCTGCTGCATGCATTGGATACCTGGCTGTCATGGGCCTGTGGCGGGACTCCATGAAGACGTTCTCCATCGTCGTGGTAGCGGTACCTTTCGCGGCGCTGATCGGCCTTGGCCTGGGCATCTGGGTGACCCGGTCCAAACGGGCGGCCGCGGTTATATCGCCGATGTTCGACATCATGCAGGCAACGCCTCACATGGCGTACCTGGTGCCGGTGGTCGTGTTGTTCGGGGCGGGTCAGGTACCGGCGATGATTGCGACGGTGATCTTTGCAATGCCGCCCATGGCGCGATGCACCATACTGGGCATTCAGACTGTCTCCAGCGATATTGAGGAATCCGGACGGATGTCGGGTTGCACGGCGCGACAACTGCTGTGGAAAGTCACCCTGCCCTCTGCCCAGCGCATCCTGATGCTGGGTGTGAACCAGGTTGTCATGCAAACACTTGCAATGGTGGTGATTGCCTCCATGGTCGGGGCCCAGGGGCTCGGCCACAAACTGCTTTTCTCGCTGCAGCAATTGCGCCTCGGCGCAGCAGTTGAACAGGGCCTCGCCATCGTGCTGATGGCCGTGGTGCTCGACCGTATGACGCAAGCCTACGCAAATCGCGCACCCGACCACCTGGCATTACGCGAGACGGGCTGGAGAGCCAAGAAACACCTGTGGCTGTTCCTGGGTGTCGCGATCGGTGCCTATCTGCTCGCGCAGTTTCTGCCGCTAGTTGAAAAATACCCCAAAGCCTACACGTTCACCCTCGGCCGCAGCATTGACTTCGCCCTGCGCGCGTTTTCAAAACATGCATATGACTACATCAGCCCGGTGCGTGATTTCATAACCGTTTACATGCTGATCCCGTTCCGCGACTTTTTCCTGTGGTTGCCCTGGAGCACGGTCGTCGGTGTTGTCGGTCTTGCCGCCTACCGGCTCGGCGGCATACGCACCACCTTGCTGACCACCGGCCTCATCGTCGGCATCATATTGATCACCGGCAACTGGGAACAAGGTGTCCTGACACTTTACCTCGTGACCTCGGCAGTCATCTTGTGCGTGCTCATTGGTGTGCCGATCGGCATCTGGGCAGCGCGTTCAGACCGCGCTGCACGGGCCATCATGGCGACGTGCGATACCTTGCAGACGTTCCCGTCATTCATCTACCTGATACCCGTCATCATGCTGTTGAAGGTCGGCGACCTGTCGAATGTCATTGCCATCCTGGCCTATGCCACCGTGCCGGCAGTCCGTTACACTTATCTGGGCATCAAGCGTATTCCGGACGTGACCATCGAGGCAGCCATTGCCAATGGAACCACTCCGTTCCAGCGCCTGTGGAAAGTGGAACTGCCGATTGCGCTGCCCGAGATCATGCTCGGCATCAACCAGACCATCATGATGGCGCTGGCCATGACCGCCATCACGGCGCTGATCGGATCCTCTGACCTTGGTCAGGAAATTTACCGTGCCCTGCCGACCGCGGACTCCGGCCGCGGTATCATTGCAGGTCTTGGTATTGCCGTTATCGGCATTGTCGCCGACAGGCTTATTCAGGCCTGGGCAGCAGAACGTAAAAAACAGTTGGGCATAAACTAAGGAGAACCAAGTCAATGTCAAAAAGAGTAGCCGTTATTGGTGCCGGTCCATCGGGCCTGGCACAGATGCGTGCCTTCCAGTCAGCTGCGAAGGCGGGTGCCGAAATTCCCGAGATCGTCTGTTTCGAAAAGCAGGATAACTGGGGCGGACTGTGGAATTATACATGGCGTACCGGACTTGATGAATATGGCGAACCGGTACACTGTTCGATGTATCGCTATCTGTGGTCGAACGGTCCAAAGGAAGGCCTGGAATTTGCCGACTATTCCTTCGAGGAACATTTCGGCAAGCAGATCGCTTCATACCCGCCACGTGCGGTCCTGTTTGATTATATCCAGGGCCGGGTTGAAAAGGCGGACGTGCGCAAGTGGATCAGGTTCCGCACGCCTGTTCGTCATGTCGAATGGGACGGAGCAACCCACAAGTTCAACGTCACATCGCACGACCTCGTGAACGACGTGGTCACCACCGAGGCATTCGACAATGTGGTGTGCTGCAGCGGCCACTTCTCAACGCCGAACGTGCCTGAATTCGAGGGTCTTGATCGCTTCAATGGCCGGGTGCTTCACGCGCATGACTTCCGCGATGCGGTGGAATTCAAGGACAAGGACATCCTCATCATCGGCACATCCTATTCTGCCGAAGATATCGGGTCCCAGTGCTGGAAGTACGGCGCCAAATCCATCACCGTCAGCCACCGCACCGCCGCCATGGGCTACGACTGGCCCGACAACTGGTCCGAAGTGCCCTTGCTGATCAAGGTTGAAGGCAATACATGCACATTCAAGGACGGCACCACGAAGGCCGTCGATGCCATGATCCTGTGCCCCGGCTAACGGCATCATTTCCCGTTCATGGCTGAAGACCTGAAACTGCATACTGCCAACCGGCTGGCCACGGCTGATCTTTATAAAGGCGTTGCCTTCATCCACAATCCCGCACTGTTCTATATCGGCATGCAGGACCAGTGGTTCACCTTCAACATGTTTGACGCGCAAGCCTGGTGGGCGCGCGACGTCATCATGGGGCGCATCGCCCTGCCCGACAAAGCCGCCATGCA
>CAYRLR010000064.1:0-9625 GCA_964424975.1 uncultured Anderseniella sp. | reverse complement strand
TTCAACTCCGGGGGAGTGAATCATGGCTAAACAGCCGCAATATCCCGATTTCGATGGTGACAACATCGTCATGCCGGGAACCGTTGATCGTAATGAAGACACCGTTCGCACGGGCTTCTGGTCCAAGCTGAAGCACAATCTTGCCCACGTCCCGCTGGCAGATCAGGTGGTGGCTGCCTATTACGCAGCCTTTGACCCTGCCACGCCATTTCGCAGCAAGGCCATGCTGCTGGCGGCACTGGCCTACTTCGTCATGCCGTTCGATGTGATTCCCGATTTTATCCTGGGCCTCGGATTTACCGATGACATGACAGTGCTGCTGACCGCCTTCGGACTGATTCGCACGCATGTAACCGAAGCCCATCGCGAGCGCGCCAGGGAAACAGTGGAAAAGCTGCGCGCAGATTCGAAAAACATCTAGAAGAACATCGGAAACGATCCGCTTTATGGCGTCACGATCACCTTGCCGCGCACTTCGCGCCGGGCGATTGCCATCAGGGCATCGCTGGTTTCTGCCAGCGGGTAGACCTTGTGAATATGCGGTTTGATCTTGCCGGCAACGGCCCAGTCAAGCAATTGCGCCATGTTGGCCCGGTGCCGTTCCGGCTCGCGCACCACGTGGTCGCCCCAGAACACACCGACGATCTGACAGCCCTTGAGCAGGGCCAGGTTAAGCGGGATTTTCGGAATGCCGCCGCCGGCAAAGCCCACCACCAGGAACCGCCCGTTCCAGCCAATCGCCCGCAAGGCCGGCTCGGCCAGGTCAGCACCTACGGGATCGTAGATCACGTCGACGCCTTTTCCGCCGGTCAGCTCCTTCAGGCGGGTTTTTATATCTTCCCTGGCATAGTTCACCGTCTCGTCCGCCCCAAGTGTGCGGCAGAACTCCAGCTTGTCATCCGATGAGGCACACGCGATCACCCGGGCGCCCATGGCCTTGCCGATTTCAACGGCAGCCTGTCCAACCCCGCCCGATGCGCCCAGCACGGCCAGTGTCTCACCGGGCTGCATGTTGGCCCGGTCCTTCAGGGCATGCAGCGAGGTGCCATAGGTGACGATAAGCCCGGCTGCGACGACAAATTCCAGCGCGTCCGGCATTTTGATGAGGGTTTCATGCGGCACTGCCATTTCGGCGCGCGCACCGCCCCATCCGGTACAGGTCATGACCCGGTCGCCGATCCGGAAGCCCTCAACACCGTCGCCGAGCGATGAAATTTCACCGGCAATCTCGGCACCCGGCGAAAACGGCAGTTCGGGCTTGTACTGGTACTTGTTCTCGATAATCAGCGTATCAAAAAAATTCAAACCCGTTGCCCTGACCGCAACAACGACCTCTCCGGGCCCGGCGACCGGACTTTCAATATCGGCCAACTGAAGTGTTTCAGGGCCTCCGAATTGCGTACACAGAACAGCTTTCATAAGGTCTCTCTTGTCGTCGTTTCGCCGGGTTGGATAAAGTCATGAACTGGATTACAAATACACCACCAGGCGCTGGTTGCCAAAATGCTGTCCAATTTGCCAAGCACTTGTGCAGACATTGACTCTCAATGCTGGAAATGTCCGCGATTTACATTTAGGTTACTGCAGGTTGCGCGCAGTTCGTCAAGCTGCGAGAACGGACGACGAGGCGATTCGAATTCATGAAGGTTAATATGTTGCAGAGCAGTTTGTTTAGAAAATCCACATTGCTGGCCATTTCCGGCGTCGTGTACAGTCTCATGCTGAGCCCGGCACTTGCTGAAGATCCGAAATTCATTGACGAGTTCAATGACTGGTCTGCTTACTCTTACAAGGCCGGCGGCGGCCAGGTTTGCTATGTCGTCTCGCAACCCAAGGACTCGGAACCGAAAAATGTGCGGCGCGACAAGGTCTTTTTCCTGGTGCAGCACCGCCCGAAGGACAAGGTGAGGTCCGAGGTTTCAACCATCATCGGCTACAAGTTCAAGTCCGGCAGCATGGCCAAGGTAGACATTGACGGCAATGAACTGACGCTGTTCACCAATGGCGATGGTGCATGGGCTGAGTCCGGCGCGGTTGACCGGAAGATCGTGGCGGCCATGAAAGCCGGCAAGTCCATGGTCGTGACCGGGACATCTTCGCGCGGCACCAATACCACGGACCGCTATTCCCTGTCCGGCATAACGGCGGCAATGAACAAGATCGACAGCATCTGCAAATAGGCTGATCGCTTCGAAAGCGTGTGGCGCTCAGCCAACGTCCCGATTTGCCGCATCTGCCTGACGCGCGAAACACGCTGCAGGGTCTCGCGCCGCAGACCGGTATGTGCTATTGACCCGCGCCATGAGTATATCGCTGGACATAGATCATCGCGCCAACAACGCCGCGGCTGACGACGTAGCTGCCACGCGCAAGCGCGCGCGCCGCTCACTTGTTGGCCTGACCCGGCACGACATGCTGGAGGCCCTGTCCGAAACCGCGATCCCTGAAAAACAGCGCCGCATGCGCGTCTCCCAGTTGTGGAACTGGCTGTATGTACGTGGGGCCAGTGATTTTGCGGACATGACCAGCATTTCCAGGGAATTGCGCAGCGAACTGGATCAGTTGTTTGACGTTTCACGGCTGGAAATCGTCACCGAACAGATATCCAGCGACGGTACCCGGAAATGGCTGCTGCGATTGCCGGCCGATGAACTGGGCCGGCGTCATGAAGTTGAAACGGTTTACATCCCCGAAGCAGGTCGCGGCACCTTGTGCATCTCCAGCCAGGTCGGCTGCACCTTAAGCTGCACCTTCTGCCATACCGGCACCCAGACACTGGTCAGGAACCTGACGGCGGGCGAAATCGTCGGCCAGGTGCTGGTCGCCCGTGATCGCCTCGCAGAATGGCCGCACCTTATCGAGAGCGCCGAGAATGTTCCCCCCAGCGGTCGCTTCATCACCAATGTAGTTTTCATGGGCATGGGTGAACCACTCTACAATTTCGACAATGTGCGCGACGCTGTGGATCTGATTTCCCATGGCGACGGCCTGTCGGTTTCCAAGCGCAGAATCACCCTTTCCACTGCCGGGGTTGTGCCGGAAATCGCCCGTGCCGGTGACGAGATGGGTACCATGCTTGCCATCTCGCTGCATGGCACCACGGACGAGATCCGCAACCAGCTTGTTCCGCTCAACAAGAAGTATCCCATCGCCGAACTGTTGACCGCCTGCAGAAATTATCCCGGCCTGTCCAACGCCAGGCGCATCACCTTTGAGTATGTGATGATCAAGGGGGTCAACGACACGGCGGAAGATGCGCGCCGCCTGGTCCAATTGCTGAAGGGCATTCCGGCCAAGGTCAACCTGATACCGTTCAATCCATGGCCGGGGACAGATTATGAGTGCTCGGACTGGGACCAGATTGAGGTGTTTGCACGCATTGTGCTCAAGGCAGGTTATGCCAGCCCGGTGCGGACCCCGCGCGGCCGCGATATCCTGGCTGCCTGCGGCCAGCTCAAGTCAGCCTCGCAGAGATTGAAAAAATCCGAGCGCGACGCACTGATCGCTGCCGCCGGCTGACACAACTCGACCAAATTCCATCAGGTCACCGCCGCCTGAGGATCCATTCGATCGACTGCTCAAGCCTGTCGTCACCCCAGAACAGTTCACCGTCCCGGGTGACGAAGGATGGCGCTCCGAAAATGCCTTTCTGCTCAGCCTCGATGCCACGGTCCACAAGAGCCTGTTTGGTTTTTGCGGTGACCGCCTGCTTCAGCCAGTAACCTGGATCGTCGACCAGCCCTGCAAGCGCACCGGCAATGGTTTGCTTGTCAGCAAGATTCTCCCCGAGCCCGAATTGCGCGTGAAACACCCGTTTGCAGTATGCCGGCAGCCAGTCCTCATCACGCCCGGCAACCGCCACTCTCGTGGCCAGCAGGCTGTGTTGCGGAAATTCTTCCGGATGCCTGAAACCGAGCTTGTGCCGTTCGCACAACCGCTCCACATCGCGCCACATATACCTGCCCTTGAGCGGATACAGGTTGAACGGCGATGTCGGCCAGCCCTGCTGTTTGAAAACCGGCCCCAGCAGGAACGGCACCCAGCGTACCTTGATACCGGCCGAACTGATCCAGTCGTCAAGTCGTGCGGCCGACACGTACGCATACGGGCTGGCAAAATCGAACCAGAATTCCAGTTCAGAACTAGTCATGAATTTGTGCCTCGGCTATGAATGTCCCTCTGTGGACCTCAACAACGATCAAACAGACAGTTTTGATACGTCCGCCAACATCATCCTGATCACGAGTAACGCCATCAAAAACACAAAGGCAGCTCCCTTTCAGGAACTGCCTTCTCAATGTTTTCAACCGGTCACGGGACCTGACGATCTGTCAATCAGCTGACGATAACCTTGGCGCCAACCCTGACCCGCTTGTGCAGGTCGATGACTTCTTCGTTCAGCATGCGAATGCAGCCGGAAGACTGGGCAGTTCCAATGCTGGCCGGCGCGTTGGTACCGTGGATGCGATACAGGGTATCCCTGCCGCCCTTGTACAGATACAGGGCGCGGGCACCGAGCGGATTGTTCGGCCCGCCTTCCATGCGTGCAGGCAGGGTGCGTCCGTACTTCTTCTTTTCACGCTCGATCATTTCCTTGGGCGGATGCCAGGCCGGCCATTCAGCCTTGCGCGCAATATTCGCTGCTCCCGACCATGTGAAGCCCTGGCGACCGACGCCAACGCCGTATTCAATGGCCTTGTCGTCGGCGAGCACGAAGTACAATTTGCGTTTACGGGTACTGATGATGATCGTGCCCGGCTTTTCCGACGTGCGGTAGCTGACCGTCTGCTTGCCGCGATAGCGTGAGCGACTGAAAAAATTGACACCCGTGCCGCCGCTCGACGTGCTGCGGCTCGTGTTGTTGAAGTTGTACCGTGTCCGGCTTTCAGCCAGTGCGCCGGTTGTTGTAGCGGCCAGTGCGGCCAGGCTTGATATGAATGTGCGGCGATCCATTTTCATGGTCTCCTGTTTGCATGTTCCAATAAACAGTGATTCGATTTGATGACACCCTACAATCCGTGGCGTGTCGTTACAAAGGGACAGATAGCTTTTTCAAAGCAAAAAGCGGCTGAGAAAAGTCAATCGTCGACGCACATCCAGTATTACAATCCTGGGTGAATAATCCGTTTCAATCTGATGGGACAGCCCGGAACGGGTGAAATCAGCCCGTGCACTGGCCGCTGCCCGGTCATCGCCTCCGGCCACAACGCCATTGGGATGCACCACGACCAGGTCTTCAATGCGCGCACTCAGGCATTTGCCGTGGCACCTTGAGATGCGTTCCCCGGTAACTGCAATATCATCAGACATGGCAATCGCGAGGCCGGACGCATTGGCCTGACCAATCATGATCCCCATGCACGGCTTCGCAATCACGGCGACAAGCAGTGCCATGACCAGCATGCGGGACAGAAGGCCTCGATACATGTGAGAAAAACTCCTCAGAATTTCACCCCTTAATATCCGCGAATTCGCCCCGCAAATCAACCACCCGGCGTTCACCAGAACGTGAACGCCGATCCCGACATGGGCAGTCTTGCTTGCGCCCCGGTATCAGACCCCGATAGAACGGGAGCAACACCGGTTGGTGCTGCTCACCGGTTACTTGCGGTTCTGCCGGTTTTCGATCAGATCATCCACCACGGCCGGTTCTGCCAGCGTCGAGGTGTCGCCCAAGGTTGCAAAGTCATCTTCGGCAATCTTGCGCAGGATGCGCCGCATGATCTTGCCCGAGCGGGTTTTCGGCAAGCCGGGGGAGAACTGGATCTTGTCCGGCGAGGCGATCGGCCCGATCTCGGTACGCACATGGGCAACCAGCTGCTTTTTCAGATCATCCGACGGGTCCTGTCCCGCCATCAGGGTAACATAACAGTAAATGCCCTGCCCCTTGATGTGGTGCGGGTAGCCGACCACCGCTGCTTCGGAAACGGCATCATGCGCCACCAGCGCCGATTCAACCTCGGCTGTGCCCATACGATGGCCGGACACATTGATCACGTCATCGACACGACCGGTAATCCAGTAATAGCCATCCTCGTCACGCCGGCAGCCGTCACCGGTGAAGTACTTGCCCTTGTAGTGCGAGAAATAGGTCAGGATGAAGCGTTTGTGATCGCCGTAAACCGTGCGCATCTGGCCGGGCCAGGAATCGGTCAGGCACAGATTGCCGTCGGCAGCGCCGTCAAGCACGTTACCGTCATTGTCGACCAGTTGCGGCTGAACGCCGAAGAACGGGCGCGTCGCCGAGCCCGGCTTGAGATCGGTCGCACCCGGCAGCGGCGTGATCATGATGCCGCCGGTTTCGGTCTGCCACCAGGTATCCACAACCGGGCATTTTTTCTTGCCGACAATATTGAAATACCATTCCCAGGCTTCCGGATTGATCGGCTCGCCCACGGAGCCGAGCACGCGCAGATCCGTGAGGGAAGCACGCTTCACATAGTCATCACCCGCCCCCATCAGCGCCCGGATTGCGGTCGGTGCCGTGTAGAAGATATTGACCTTGTGCTTGTCGCATACATCCCAGAACCGGCCGGCGTCCGGATAGGTCGGCACGCCTTCGAACATCAAGGTGGTCGCGCCGTTGGCCAACGGTCCGTAGACAATATAGCTGTGTCCGGTAACCCAGCCCACATCGGCGGTACACCAGTACACATCGCCTTCGTGATAATCGAACACGTACTCATGGGTCATCGAGGCCCAGACGAGATAGCCGCCGGTTGTATGCAGCACACCCTTGGGCTGGCCGGTGGACCCGGACGTGTAAAGGATGAACAGCGGGTCTTCCGCCTTCATTTTTGCAGGAGGGCACACCGGCTTTGCCGCGTTCATGGCCGCCTGATACCAGACATCGCGGTCGTCAAACCAGCCGATCTTGCCGCCGGTCCGGCGCACAACCAGCACCTTCTTGACCTGCACGCCACCTTTTGCGGCAATCTCGATGGCCTTGTCGGTATTGGCTTTCAACGGGATCGGTTTTCCGCTGCGCACACCTTCATCTGCAGTCACCACGAACGTCGATTCGCAATCAACGATCCGACCAGCCAGCGCGTCCGGCGAAAACCCGCCGAACACGATCGAATGAACCGCCCCGATGCGCGCGCAGGCCAGCATGGCGTAGGCAGCTTCCGGGATCATCGGCATGTAAAGGGTGACGCGATCGCCCTTCCTGACACCGTTCGCCTTCATCACATTGGACAGTCGGCAAACCTGTTCATGCAGTTCGTTATAGGTGATCTTCTTGTCGTCAAACGGATTGTCGCCTTCCCAGATGATTGCCGTTTGATCGCCGCGCTTCTTCAGGTGCCGGTCAACACAGTTATAGCAGACATTGGTGACGCCATCTTCGTACCACTTGATCGATACGTTGCCGGTGAAGCTGGTGTTCTTGACCTTTGTATAGGGTTTGAACCAGTCAATGCGCTTGCCGTGCTTGCCCCAGAACTTCTCGGGATTCTCTACCGACTGCTTGTACATTTTCAGATAGCCTTCATTGTCAATGAGGGCATTCTTCTTCCAGGCAGCCTGGACTTTGTGCGTCTTTACGGACATGAGCGCTTATCTCCCTATCGTCTTGTCGTCGTGTTCCGGATCAGGATGGTTCTGGTTGTTACGGCCAAAAATCATAAACCTGATCGCCTCCAAACTGTTAGAGCAATTTTGCGGTTTCGCTTGCACCCGCATTGCTCTGGTCTCGCCGCATTATGCGAAGGTCCGGGCACAAGGGCAATGCGTCTTCCGTCCAAGACTCACGCCAGTCTCCAGACCTGGCTGTTCTTGATCTCGGCATCCTCGAGATCACGTGTGACAGGCACCTCGTAGGACGCACATGAGACCAGCTTGTCGCGCGGCAGGTATGATCTGCCCGGATCACCGATTACCACGTCAATCGCCTGTTCAGCCGCCGTTTCCAGCCAGTGCATGAGCCGCTTCGCCACGGATTGCTCGTAGAACAGGTCACCAACCAGAATGACATCCATGTCCCGCGGCACCGTATCCAGCAGATCATCGCCGCAAGTTGCAAGCTCAACCTTGTTCGCCGCGGCGTTCAGGCTGATTGCCTGCAGTGCAAACAGATCGATGTCAGCCGCGGTCACGCTAGCAGCCCCGGCCTTTGCGGCTGCAATTGCCACCAGTCCTGATCCCGACGCCATATCCAGCACGCGCTTGCCACGCACCACGTCCGGATTGTCGAGGACATAGCGGGCCAATGCCTGGCCGCCTGCCCAGGCAAATGCCCAGAACGGCGGCGGCAGGCCCATCTCGCCCAGCGCCTCTTCCGTCTTCTGCCACAACGGCACCGCTTCGTGAGCCATATATAGTGAGATTTCCGGCACCAGCGGCACCGGCATCAATCGGGTATTCTCAACAATGAAGCCTTGCCGATGAGCAATCCCGGTCACTCGCTGACCGGCGGGGAGTTCAGCCCGCCCATGCGGCAGACCTCCAGCCATTCATCGTGCAGCACGGGTTGAACCGACAGCCGCATTGATGTCACCAGCGACATTTTCTCAAGCAGCGGATTTGCTTTCACATCAGCCAGCGAGACCGGCTTCGGCATATCCATGACCGCCCTGACATCCACACACTCCCAGCGCGGGTCGTTGATCGTGGAGTCAGGATGCACCAGCGCGCAGACTTCGCAGATGCCGACGACATTCAGCCCCTCATTGGAATGATAGAAGAAGCCCAGGTCACCCAATTGCATGGCGCGCATGTTGTTGCGCGCCTGGTAATTGCGGATACCGTCCCATTCTTCACCAGCCTCCCCCTTCGCTTTCAGCATTTCCCATGAAAACTTGAACGGTTCAGATTTGAACAACCAGTAGGCCATAGTCCCTCATTTCACTTTTGTCAGATGTCGATTTCAATCATGCTCGGCGCGCAACGGGCGCGACATGAGCTGCGTGATTTCATCGTCCACGTTTGCACCCTCGGTTACAATCCTAGCGACTGCTTCGCACACCGGCATTTCGATATTATGGGCCGCGGCAATCGCGCGCACCACGCCCGCCGTGTGGACGCCTTCCGATACGGCGGTGCGCGACGCAAGAATGTGGCTGAGATCAACGCCCTTTCCCAGTTCAACTCCCAGGGAAAAATTTCGTGACTGGGTGCTTGAACACGTCAGGATCAGGTCACCCAGCCCGGACAGGCCCAGCAGGGTTTCAGATTGGGCCCCGAGCGCGTGTGCCAGCCGGCGCAGTTCGGCAAATGACCGCGCGATCAGCGCGGCCTGGGCAGACGCCCCCAATTGCTTGCCCGCACATATGCCAACGGCAATCGCCAGCACGTTCTTCACTGCCCCGCCGATCTGCACGCCTTTCACGTCACCTGATACATAGATTCTGAATGATGGCGTGCTGAGCGCATGGGCAATGTCCGACGTCAGTTGCGCGCTCTCGCCGGCCAGCGTGATGGCCGTGGGCAGTCCGGCGACAACGTCAGCTGCAAAACTGGGGCCTGACAATACCAATGGCTGCAGGGCCGAGCATTCGCGGGCCACGTCGGTCAGAAACTTGTTGCTGCCGCGCTCAAGCCCCTTTGCCGTGATGATCAGCGGCACCGGTTGGCTGATGTGGCCGGACAGTTTCGTCACGACAGCGCGGGTTGCCTGCGCCGGTGT
>CAYRLR010000063.1:0-9680 GCA_964424975.1 uncultured Anderseniella sp. | reverse complement strand
CCCAGGCCGGACGCGCCATGCTCGATTATTTGCGGCTCAGCGGGTTTGTCGATGCCAAGCCCTCCTTGTTTGATCCTGTTGGGGAGAAAATCAGGTCATTGGAGGGCCTGCTATGAGACCACTGCACAGGTTCGGTCAACTCTCGTCAGCATTTCGCGTGCCCGTCATGGTCATGCTCTTGATGGCGACGGTATCGGTCGTTTTGTCGGAGCGCGTCCTGACCCGCCTGTCGCAAAACCAGGAAGCCTATCTGGAAGGATTGGCCGGCTCCTATCTTGATGGTGTGGCAGCGTCGGTCTCGCCATCGGTTCTGCGTCGGGACAGCTGGGAAATATATGATGCTCTTTTGCGAATAAAGCCGCGGAACGCTGCGGTGTTGCCCCGGGAAACCGTGATTACCGATGCTCACGACATTATCCTGGCATCCGACAGGCCCGAAGTGCACCCCACGCTGGCGCTCATGGACAATGCGTTTCGAGGGGAGTTCAAGGGCAGCCAGATGCGTCTGGACATTGGCTCCAAGCTGGCCTTCCAGATAAGACCGATCAGTCACAATGGTGAAATGATTGGCAAGGTCTATGTTGTATTTGATGCCTCTTCCTTGCTGAGGGAACGGGGTGACGTCCTGCTGGCGCTGCTTTTGACCAATGCGTTGCTGACCGTTGTGCTTGCTGCAATCGGGTTTCTTGTAGTCCGGCGCATGGTCAGGCCACTGCAAATCCTGGAAAGTCACCTGCAGACTTCCGCTTTCGGGGAGCTTGAACCCATTTCGGACGACGAGTTCCCAAAGGCGGGCAGGGAAGCGAAACGAATTTTTGCGGCCTTCAACCGTCTGGTGAATGCGGAGAAGGACAAGGCAGCGCTTGTGGACCGCCTCACCAGGGAAGAGCGGCTGGCCAGCCTCGGGCGCGTGGCGTCTGGCATGGCGCATGAGATCAACAACCCGCTTGGCGGCTTGCTGAACGCCACCGATACTCTGAAAAAACACGGCCACCTGGAAAAGGTCCGCCTTGAATCCATCGACTTGATCCGACGTGGCCTGCTGGGCATTCGTGATGTTGTGCAGGCAGCACTGGTCACCTATCGCCCCGAACGAAACTCAAGGGCGCTGTCGTCGCAAGACCTCGGTGATGTCGCGTTGCTGTTAAGACCGGAACTCAAAAACCGGTCGCAATTTCTGACCATTTCGTCGCCAGAATCACTCGAGGTTTTTCCGGGCCTGCCGGCCGGTCCGATGCGCCAGGCGATCATGAACCTTGTTCTCAACGCATCAAGCGCATCGCCCGATCATGCCGACATTGTGCTGGCGATCAATCGAACAGAGGAAGAGTTCCGCATTCAGGTGGAGGATCAGGGCCAGGGCTTGCCTGAAGTCGCGACGCATATACTCACCGCACCAATCAAGTCCGGCGTACCGGATGGAATCTCGGGATTGGGCTTGTGGGTTGTTCGCCAGATCGCCGATGAACTCGGCGCGACCTTGTCGGTTCGACCGAACAGTCCCAATGGCACAATCGTAATGATGCTCGTACCATACCGTCATACGGAGGTACTCAATGCAGCAGCCTAGATCCATCAATATCGGCATCGTCGAAGATGACCAGATCATGGGCAGTTCGCTGATTCAGCGATTTGAACTTGAAGGCCACAAAGTCAATTGGTGGACGACGGGAAGCGACGCGGTCAACTCGCCGGAATTCTTCGAAAAGGACATCATCGTTTGTGATATCAGGCTGCCTGACATCACCGGTGAGACAGTGCTCCGCCAGGCCAGCCGTGACGGGCTGGCACCGCCGTTCTTGTTCATCACCGGTTATGGCGACATTGATCAGGCCGTCAGGTTGATGCGCCTGGGTGCGTGTGACTACATCACAAAACCATTCGAGTTTGATGAATTTCTGACCCGCATCTCGCGAAATGCACGCGGCGCAGGCGAGCCCAGGGGCAAGGCATTTGCACTCGGTGTCTCGTCCCAGATGAGAGTGCTCGAGACATGCCTTGGCAAATTTGGTCGGACGGATTTTCCCGTGTTGATAACCGGCGAAAGCGGTGTCGGCAAGGAATCCGCAGCGCGCTTTCTCCACGCACACTCCACCACCAGCGGCCATCCGTTCATTGCAGTGAACTGTGCGGCGATTCCGGGCAACTTGCTCGAAACCGAAATCTTCGGAAGCGAGGCAAGTCTTGCCGACAGTGCCTCAGGCCTTCACCGCGGCTATGCTGAACGCGCAGGTGGCGGCACGTTATACCTTCGGGAAGTCAGTCGCATTCCGCTGGCCGTGCAGGCAAGACTGCTGGAGCTTCTGGAGACGAAAAGTTTTGTCCGAACGGGAGGGGCAATGGCGTTTGCGTTTGGGGGAAGGGTTGTTGCCTCGGACAGCTCTGACCTGAACAGTGCAGTCTCGAGAGGGGTATTACTGGATGATCTGTTGTTTCGGCTGTCGGTCCTGTCAGTGACTATCTCCCCCTTGAGGAGCAGGACGGAGGATATCGAATGGCTGCTGCCGCAACTGATTGCCGACGCGTGCGCGCGTCAGGGCCAATTGCCGAAAACGCTGTCTGCCCAGGCAGAGGAGGTTGCTCTGGGGCACGACTGGCCCGGCAATGCGCTTGAAATGCGCAACCGGGTGGAACGGGCCGTCGGCTTGTCCCGCGACCAGGAACTGACCGAAGCAGACCTGTTTCCAGATTCCAATGCCAGCGACGGCGGGCCACAAGCGTTTCCATCGCTGGCACAGGCCCGCGAGCAGGCGGAAAAACGCCAGATCATGCGCGCGCTTGAGAGATCCTCCGGCCAGATCGGCGAGGCGGCAAAGTTGCTTCACATTTCCCGGACCACGCTTTGGGAGAAGATGTCACGGCTGGAACTGGGCTCGAGGGAGTGTTCGGAAACCTGAACATGAGCCTTGCCCCCATGTTCGGAAACATGAACATCACGGTGGATTCAGGACCAGCTACAGAAGATTCCGGTCATCATCCCTTCCGGTAGATGTTTGAGCAATGCAGGTTTTCCTTTCCAGACACGAAAGGGAGGACTCCATGTCTCGATGCACGAAAATGGTCGATATCGGCCGGCGCCAGTTCTTACGCGGTGGATCGATGGCAGCGGCTGGTTTGGCTACTGCCGCAGTTTTGCCTGCAGAGGAAGCCAGGGCCGCAGCGGCGAATGCGCAGGTCGACTACCCGTCCGGCAAGCTTGCCAATGTTGCAGACCTCAAGGTCAACGAGCCCATGGACATCGAATACCCGGATGCCAACAGCCCGGGTGCGCTGATCAAGCTGGGCCAGGTGGTAGAGGGCGGCTCAGGACCTGACGGGGACATCGTGGCGTTTTCTACGCTTTGCCCGCACAAGGGCTGGGGCCTCACCTACAATTCGCAGGACGCCACCTTCAACTGTCCCGGCCATTTCTCCCGCTTCGATGTGGAAGCCGGCGGTCAGCAAGTCTGGGGCCACGCTACACAGAACCTGCCGCAGTTCACACTGCGTGTTGATGAGAAAGGTGACATCTATGCCGAAGGGGCTAGTGACCTGATCTTCGGTCGTCCGTCCAACGTGCTGTAAGGAAGCAAAAATCATGGCTTACAAAAGACAAATCGACCGGCTTCCCATCCCACCGAAGGACGCCAAAGTTCACAATGTAACCTGCCACTATTGCATCGTTGGATGCGGCTACAAGGCCTATACTTGGGACCGCAACAAGCAGGGAACGCTCACAGACAACGCCTTCGGCATCAATCTGGGCGAGCAGCAGGGTGCGGATGGCACCTGGATGGCTCCATCCATGTACAACGTCGTCAAACAGGACGGCAAGGACGTGCATCTGGCAGTCGTGCCGGATCATGACTGTGTCGTGAATTCGGGCCTCGGCTCGGTACGCGGTGCGCGGATGGCGGAAAACCGGCCCTCAACCGTCACGGGCACCCAGCAACAGCGTCTGTCTGATCCGCTGGTGTGGCGATACGGCGTATTGCAGCCGACAAGCTGGGATGACGCGCTGGACCTCGTTGCGCTTGTGACCGCACGGATTGTGACTGAAGGATCAGAAGATGATCTTGTCGTGTCGATGTTCGACCATGGCGGGTCTGCGGGTGGCTACGAAAACACCTGGGGAACAGGCAAGCTGTACTTCGAATCCATGAAAATCAAGAACTGCCGTATCCATAACCGACCGGCATACAACTCGGAAGTCCACTCCACCCGCGACATGGGTGTCGGCGAACTGAACTACCAGTACAAGGACTATGAGCTGACCGATACGATCATGATCGTCGGGGCCAATCCGCTGGAAACCCAGACCAACCTGTACCTGAACCATATGGTTCCCGGCATGCGCAACGGTGCGAAGGTGATCTTTGTCGAACCTCGCCGCACAGTATCTGTTCACGCTGCAGAAGAGGTTGCCGGCAAGGAAAACGTGCTGCACCTGCAGATCAACACCGGTACGGACATGGCGCTGTTCAATGCCATGCTGACCGAGATCGTGGACAAGGGGTGGGTCGACAAGGAATTCATCGCTAACTCGACATTCCAGGACGCGATTGCACAGGCAGAAGACGCTGCTCATCCTGCTGCCCTAGGTAGTCTCGAAGAAGCCATGAAAACCTGTCGAATGTCACTGGATGAAGCTGCTGACATCTGCGGTGTCGCGGCTGCCGACATCGCGAAGGCGGCAGCCTGGATTGCCGAGCCCAAGGACGGTGCACGGCGCAAATGCGTCACCGCATACGAGAAGGGCATTATCTGGGGCAATGACAACTACCGCACCATCGGGGCGCTTGTGAACATTGCCCTGGCGACCGGCAATGTCGGGCGCGAGGGCGGCGGCGTCTGCCGTCTCGGCGGACACCAGGAAGGTTATTATCGGCCGTCGGATGCTCATGTGGGCCGTCCGGCCACCTATGTCGATCAGTTGCTGATCAATGGTGGCGGCAAGATCCATCACATCTGGGCCTGTGACCACTACAAGACAACGCTCAACGCTTCACAGTTCAAGCGTGTTCACAAGAAGCGTGCTGACATGGTGAAGGAAGCCATGGATGCTGCTGCAGGTGGCACCCGCGAAGACCTCGTCAATGCGATCGTCGATGCTGTGAACAAGGGCGGGCTGTTTGTTGTTGATGTTGACATCATCAGGAGTCAGATCGGTCAGAACGCCCACGTCGTGCTTGCGGCATGCGAAGCCAGTGAAATGAACCTGACCTCGATGAATGGTGAGCGTCGTATGCGCCTTTCAGAAAAATACATGGATCCGTTCGGCAATTCCAGGCCGGACTGCCTGATCGCGGCCGGCATCGCGCAGAACATCGAACGGGTTCTGACCGACATGGGCAAGTCCGACTATGCCGCACAGTTCAAGGGGTATGACTGGAACACCGAAGAAGATGCCTTCATGGATGGCTACAACAAGGGCAATCCCGATGTGACCTACGACCGCCTTCGGGCGATGGGCAACAATGGTGTGCATGAGCCTGTGGTTGGCTATCAGGACGGCAAGCTTGTCGGTACTGAGCGGTTGTATTCAAACGGTGAGTTCGGAACCGGTGACAAGAAGGCCCGCTTCTGTGCTGCCGGATGGCGTGGCTGGCAGGCTGCAGGCAAAGCCGAAGAGCAGGCGAAATACAAGTACTGGATCAACAACGGGCGAGCCAACATCTTCTGGCAGAACCAGTTCCTCGATCAGGATAGTGATTTCGTCCAGGATCGCTTCCCGTTCCCGTTCATCGAGATGAACCCGGCCGATATGGCTGACATTGGAGCAGGCCCGGGAGACCTTGTGGAAATTCACAATGCCAACGGGGCAACCCAGGCGATGGTCTATCCAACGCCGACTGCACGGCGCGGGGAAACCCTGATGGTCTTCGGATCGCCTGCCGGCTCGCAGGGCAACGTCATCAATCCGGGTGTGAATGAACTCATCTTGCCGGACTACAAACATACCTGGGCGGACATTCGCAAGATTTCCGATGCCCCGGCAACTACGAAAGCCATATCTTTCAAGACGAAGGAGTACCAATCGGCGTAGGCTGCCAGGTTGTCGTCTTAGGGTCCTGACCCTAGTATCGAAAAGCCCGCCGTGAACCACTCGCGGCGGGCTTCATGCGCTTGGTCCCATGGCGAAATGTTCTATTTCTGCTTGTCCGCAACCCTGTCTGCAAAAGCCCGCGCGGTCACCACGACGCGTTGGTGCTGACCACTGCCGATTTCCTCAACTTCATCCCGGGCTGTGACGTTGAAGAAAAGCTTGCGGCCCTCAAGCTTCACCAGTTCCGCCCGGGCGGTTACCTTCATGCCCGTAGGCGTTGCAGCCGTGTGCGATATGTCGAGATGGGTGCCGAGCGACTGTTTGCCGTCAGGCAGCAGATGTTCGATGGCATCCAGTGCGGCTTCTTCCATCAGACTGATCATCACCGGTGTTGCCAGAACGAAAATCTTACCTGACCCCACCCGCGCGGCAGTGTCGTTGGTACCCACTACCATGTCGGCATTGCCGACCAGTCCAGGCTTCAGGTTGTGCATTGTGTTCTCCTTGTAACGCACGATAGCATGTTCGCTCTGTTGGCAGGCAGATCATTCGATGGCACGGCGATCAATCCCTGCTACTGGCCTGTATGATCTCACCTGCAATTCTGTGCGCGGACATGGCAGCACCTTCCTGCCAGCCGGGCAGTTCGCTGATCTGATCGCCTGCAAGAAAAGTCCGCCCTTCCGCTTTCAGAAGTTTCGCGAAGGCGGGGTCTGAGAACCCGTGTTTCCATCTGGGCCACACACCGGCAGCAAGTCTTTGACGCTGCCATGCAATCGAAACCGGATGCCGCAGCAGTTTACCGATGCCGGGATGCAGACGTTCGGCACCTTCCAGCGAAAGCTGCGCGCGCGCGCTGTAGGAGAGATTGGCAAACCGCTCAGCGGCCCTGTTGAGCGGGTAGGCCCCGACAACCACTGCGGAGGCTGCCTGAAAACCGCCTGACGGGTACCAGAACTGCCGGATCGGATGGTCAACAAATGAAATGCCGCCATAGATTGATTGCTGCTCTTCCCATGGCCTGCTCATGGCCTGCCAGCCAAGCTTGGCTCCTTTGGAAAAGCGTACCGAACGCAGCGCTTCACGGTAGGCGGCTGAGAAGTTGGTCTTGATGCCTGCAAACAAGGGGGCCGGGATTGAGGCGATGCAATAGTCTGCCTTCATTGATTCCTGCCGGTTTGAGGTGGCATCCCACCAGGAAACAACCACACCGTCCTTGCGGTTTTCAATTTGCCGGACAGTGCACTGTTTTTTGATTTCACTCGCCAGAGCCGTTTCAAACCCGGTTACGATTTTATCCATTCCGCCGACAGGTTGCAGCAGGGTTGGCTGCTGGAACTGATCGAGTTGCTGGTAAGATGTGGCTTTCCAGAACCGCGACCGCAACAACTGCTGCAAGGCAATGAGCGCGGGCTGTCCTGTCACGCCGGGTGAGCCAGGGGTACCCATGGCCCGGCCTGACTGTGCTTTGGTGAAACGCTGGAACTGTTGCAATAAAAGATCAGCATCACTGTCTGACAGTTGGTTGCCAAGCGCGCCTGATTTTACGGCGTCGCGGACCAGGTCTCCCAGATGTTGCATGAGATCAAGCTCAAGCCGGCGCAAGCGAACCGGCATGCCCTCAAAGTGATGCGGACTTATAAACAGGGCGTTAGTGTTGAAGTTGACGAAAAGCTCCAGAGCGATATTGAACTGTCTGCAGTAATCAAGCATCAGGCGGTGCGAACTTGCCAGCCGGGCCGGGCCGGCATTCATGTACAAACCGTCATCAAATTTGCAGAGCTGATCTGCTTTGCCGGTTTCGGAAACCCGTGTGCCGCGCCTGATTGTAAAATTGCGGCCTCCGGAGCGGTCTTCACCTTCCAGAACAGTACAGTTGAACCCGCGTTTTTTCAGTTCATAGGCTGCGACAAGACCGGAAATGCCTGCGCCGATGATCACAACGCGGTGCTGATTGCCAGGATTGCCGGCGGGTAGAGAGGGCAACGTTGCCGCGCCAACCGTTTCTGCATTTGCCACCGGGTCCAGCAAGGGAAGCATTGCGAGCATTGCCGATGTGCCGGCGGTTGAAACAAAGCTGCGTCGGTTGATTGTCATGGTTGGCCTTCCCCTGATATTGACTCTACCTGATGCGAATGCAAATTATCAATTGTCCGGAACGGAGACGAATTTGTCGGCTATTGACCAAACCCTGAATCGCTTGCTGACGCGCTGCTGGAACGGCGCGCTATATGCCCGTTATCCGCGTGCTGTACGGGTGTTCTTGAGTGATCTTGGCTACTTTCCGAACATCGTATTTCCCAAAACCTACAATGAGAAGATGTTCTGGCGCCGGGTATTTGACACCAACCCGGTACACGCGATTTATTGCGACAAGCTGGCGGTCAAGGATGTTTTTACCAGCGCCTGCAAGCAGTTGAAGGTTGCTGAAGTACTCTGGACCGGCAGTGATGCGGCCGGTCTGCCGAGGGAGTTGCTGGACCAGGACGTTTTTGTGAAAACCAATAATGCCAGTTCGCGCAATGTCAGGTGTCCGCAGCATGAAATCAGTCGTGAAGAGTTTTACGAGCAATGCAGGCGCTGGCTTTCAAAACCTTACAAACCCTGGAACAGGGAATGGGGCTATGCCCGGATCAAACCGCTGCTATTTGCCGAACGGGCGATCGTCGCGCAACAAGGTTTGCTGGAGGATGTGAAGGTTCATCTGTTTGGCGGCAAGGTCTACTACACCATGATCTATCACAATGAAGGCATGCCTGGATCCAGGTCAGCCATTTTCGACAGGGAAGGCGAGCGCCTGCGGGTAACCAATTCCATAGTGCAACAGGATCACGACCGGGCACTGCCTGAAGACTACAAGGTTCCAGAGTCCTATGGCCACGCCATGATGGTTGCAGAGAAAGTTGCTGCCGGCAGCGACTATCTGCGCGTTGACCTGATGAGTGACGGTGCAGAAGTCTATGGTGGGGAGATTACCGTTTATCCCACGGGCGGCACCATGACCAATTCAGATCCGGCGGTGCTGGCCGACATGGGCAGATGCTGGAATCTTGATCTGAGTTGGTTCATGCAGACAAAGCACACAGGATGGCGCAAATGGTATCAGCAACGTCTTCGCGAACATCTGCAGGATGAGCGAACATGCTGCCAATAATTGCTGACATCCAGGCATCCAGAAAAAAAACCGGGCCATCTGGAATGACCCGGTCCTACTTGCGGTTTGATCAACAAGAGATCAGCAACCGTGATGTCTCATGCAGCCACGATAATCTCTTCCACGACCCCAGTTCTGGCGGCAACGGCGATGCCAGACATCGCACCGGCCACGCCTGCGAGGCGCCACGCTATAGGGGATTACCCACCATGGAGAGGCATACCAATAGCCGCGATGGTAATGCCGATTCCTGCCGCGCCTGCTGCGGAAGCGACGACCGTGCCGGTTTCGGTTGTATCGCCTCTGTCTTACTTGCTCGATAACAGGCTTTTCCAGCACATGTTGCACCAGCAACGAAGCAGCTGGACCAGTTACCGTGCCGGCAGATGCACCGGCTGTGCCAACAGCACAAAGGCCGAGAGTGACTGCAGAAGCCAGAAAGATTGACTTAACCGACATTACCCAAGTAACCTTTGGTTTAGTGCGAATTGTAGCTCAGTG
>CAYRLR010000062.1:0-9762 GCA_964424975.1 uncultured Anderseniella sp. | reverse complement strand
TATAAGAAGCTGGTATCCGCTGAGGGATCATTCGTCAAAAACCAGGCAGTCCACAGAAGCTGCGCTCTCACCGGTAATTTGAAATTTAACAGGTACGCCAATGGGCGGAATAAAGCAGATGAACGTTAGATCAACAAGCCACAACAGGTTGCCGAACGGGCCCCTGACCGCCGCCCCGCAGTCCGCATGGCGGGTTGCTGCCGGCATGATGCTGGTGGCAGGCGTATCTGTCTTGTCTTCTGGCCCGGCATGGACACAGTCACAACTGCCGCCCGGTTTTTATTCGTTCGTACCCAGCAAGCAGGAAATGCCTGCCGGGCAGTTGTCTGCCCGGGCGCAGACTGACCTTGATGCTGCTTTGCGCGCTTACAGGGCAAAGGACTTTGCCGCGTCGATGCCCTATTTGACCCGTCCATCGGATGAGGGCAGCATTCAGGCGAACTGGCTGGTGGCCCACATGTACCGTAAAGGCCTGGGTGTCGCGGCCAATCAGGTAACGGCTTTCGAACATTACAATCGTGTAGCGGAAGACTATGTCGCCCGGCAAACCGAAGTTCAGGACAATGAACGCTACTTCGTGCTGGATAGCCTGACCCGGATGGCCAACTCGCTGCGTACCGGCTACAAGAAGGCCGGTGTCAGAAAGAATGTCAGCAAGGCTTTGCATTTTTACCAGACCGCAGCATCGGCCGGACATGCGGGCGCGCAGTATGGCTTTGGTCTGATGTATCTCAATGGTGAGGGAGTCACACGGGACCGTTCATACGGAATGCGGTGGCTCGGCACGGCAGCGCAAAAACGCTATGCTCCAGCCGCTGCCCGGCTTGGTGACATATACTATGATGCCGGCGACAAGGTCCGTGCGCTGGTCTGGTATAAAATCGCCTCTGATACTGCAGGTGCGACTCTCGACCGCAAGATGCTGAAAAAACACAATGAAGTTGTCGCCGGTCTCAGCCAGCAACAACTGGATACGGCGGATAAAATCTATGCCAAGTGGTCCCGGCGTTTTCCGGTTCGTGCGCGCCAGGCACAGAACCAGACCAGCAACAACTGAGACTTGCCCGCAGTGGCTGCCGAATGGTGCAAACCGCTTCAGATATCCAGTTCCACGATAACCGGCACATGGTCAGATGGTTTTTCCCAACTGCGAACATGTTTGTCGATCCGGCAGCCGATAGCCCGGTCGGTTGCCTGGGCAGACAGCAACATATGATCTATTCGGATACCGTTGTTCTTCTGCCAGGCGCCGGCCTGGTAGTCCCAGAACGTATAAACCTCATCTGACTGATCGAAACTGCGCACCGCATCGGTAAACCCCAACGCTGTCAGTTCCCGAAATTTGTCCCGTGTCTCCAGCCTGAACAACGCGTCTTCCGTCCAGTTTTCCGGCCGGGCAGCGTCACGGGCCTGCGGAATCACGTTGTAGTCACCAGCCAGCACAAACGGTTCTTCCAATGCCAGGGTCACCTTTGCATGGGCGATCAGCCTGTCCATCCAGGCCAGCTTGTAAGGATATTTATCCGTATCAACCGGATTGCCGTTGGGCAGGTACAGACATCCGACCCGGCATACCGTGTGGTCACCGCTGACCACAGCTTCCAGGTAACGAGCCTGTTCGTCTGCTTCGTCACCGGGAAGCCGCCTGGCAACATCCTCAACCGGTTTGAGAGACAGGATGGCCACGCCATTGAAACCCTTTTGACCGTGGGTGACGACATTGTAGCCAGCGTCCTCAAAAGCGGTCCGGGGAAAATTTTCATCCACAGATTTGATTTCCTGCAGGCAGGCAACATCCGGGCGTGCCTCGTTCAACCAGGCAATGGCGGTTTCCAGGCGAGCCTTGACGCCATTGATATTCCAGGTCGCAATCTGCATGGGCATCCCAGTTCTAGTTGGCCACATTAATCCGGAGCACCCCGGTTCTGGCGGCTCCAGACAACAGGCCAACAGTTGCGGCAGGCGGCCCGACGCGTCAAGGCCGCAAATCGCATCGTCACCAGTTGCGGTAGCGTGTGTCGTGCCGCGCAGCGGAAATCAGGCGTTACTCACACCGGTCGAGCAGGCGCTCACGGCGCCGGTATTCCTGCCGCACCTTGCGCCGGGGAGCCGAGTTGCACCATCTCAGGTGGGAGCCATAATTCTGGCTCCAGCGTGAACCGCCATAACCGCAATCAAGGCGGCGGGCCTCTCTGGCCTGTTCGACGGCAGAACGGGCATAGTCACGGCAGTGCGAGCGGATCCTGCCATCGCTGATCCCATCAGGAAACCGGCAGTTCTGGATCTGGCGGTTGCGTGTGCTCAACAGTTCCGTTGCAGCGCGAGGACCGATGCGGGCACACAATTCCGCCTGACGAACTCGGCTGCTCGACCAGCGTTCGCCACCGAAGCCGCATCCCAGACCACGAGCGTCGCGAACCTGTCTTGTGCTCTGGGCGGCAAAGTTGCGACAGAATCTGGCTGACCTGGAATTGTCGGCGGCCGAATCATCTGGATCTGTATCCTGCAAATCCGGTAAAACAGATTCCTCGCGGTCTTGTTGACGCGTTGCGGTCGCCCGCCTGCAGGTCTCCAGTTCCCTGTCACGGGCAGCCCGCGATCCATTGTAGGCAGACGACGGATTGCGCATGCAGAAGTTGAAATAAACGGTCTGGCCATAGCCCCAGCGACTGCCGGACAAGCCGCAATTCAATCTGTTGTTTTCGTTGTTCTGCGCAATTGCACGCGCTGCATAATCATTGCAGGCAGCAACTTTGGCCGGATCTGGTGCCGTGGTCTCATCCTGCTGGACCGGAGACGGGCTTGGCTTCGATTTGGGGGTGACTGTCAGCGTTTCGCGATCTTTTACTGGAGGCAAAGGAGGCGGCGCAGGCATCACGATAACCCGGTCAGCCGGTTTTTCAGGTAACGGTTTGACGACTTCGACCGGTTTTTTTGCGGGTTCAGCAGGAACCGGCACAGGTTTTACGGTCACAACCGGTTTCTCGGGTAGTGGCTCGACCGTTTGTAATGGTTTTTTGCGGGGTGGCGCGGGAACAGGCGCCGGCGCAGGCTTTGCCGTAACGGCAGGCTTCTCTGGAACGGGGGCTGGTTTCGGGGCAGGGGCGGGATCATCGGTCCGCGTCACCGGGCTGGATGTTGAAAGCACACCGGATATGCAGCAGGTATCGGAGCGCTTTGGCGGAACACCGGTTTTGAGCCCACACATCGCCTTTGGCCCCTTGGCGCCCGGCCATGAATAGGTCCACGCGCGGCATTGATCTTCCTTCTTGCATGCGGCCTCACACAAGTCGGGATTTGGAGCCGACAATTCTATGGTTTTGTAATCAAGCCCTGGCCGGTCGGTCGACCCTTCGCGGGCTGCAATTGCAGGTGCCGATAGAAAAATTACACCGAAAACGGCGGCTAGAAGAGGCCGAAGCCCGAATTGTAAGTTCAGCATGAAAAATATGGCGTCCCTGAAAAGCCCTTCTGGAACGATCTTGCGCATGATCATGGCGCAATTGTGGGCTTGTAGCAGGTTGATTTATGCAATTTGTGATCAGAACCCGTGAACCGGCTCGGTTCCAGCGAACAAGAGCGCCTTTTTACAAGGTCATTGCGCGATACGCTTCAAATTGAAAAACTGGTGCCGCACCCGCACGATGCTGTGGCGTTCGGATTGTTGACCTGAAACTGTGCAGCCATAAGGTCATCCACAAAATCAACTTCCGAACCAAGGACGTAAACCAGTGACACTGAATCTATCAGAAGCGTCGCGCCATCGCGTTCAATGACCGCATCGCCTTCACTGGTTTTGTCGTCAAGTTCAAATTCGTAGGAAAAGCCGGAACAACCGCCACCGTTTACCGCCAGCCGCAAGGCGGTCTTGTCGGTTTCCTTGGCGACGATTTCCCGAATTCGACGGGCAGCGTTTTCAGTTAGGGTAATGGCGGCAGACATGGCAAAAGCAGTCCTGACTCAAATGGTGTGTTGGGCCTGAATGTTGGTTGCGTTAAGTGTTTTGTCAATGCACACCTTGAAATTGGCTCAAATGGAAAAAGTTTCATGGCAGATCTAACGCCATATGCAAGCAACCCGCTTGCCTCCCGAGGCAGGTTCGTTGCCGAACACGATGCGGCGGGACGCTCTCCCTTTCAGCGTGACCGTGACCGCATCATTCACTCCGCAGCTTTCAGACGCCTGAAACACAAGACCCAGGTGTTCGTCTACCATGAAGGCGATCACTACCGCACCCGGCTGACCCATTCGCTTGAAGTCGCACAGGTCGCGCGCTCCATGGCCCGGGCACTGCATCTGGACGAGGACCTCACGGAAGCCCTGTCGCTGGCGCACGATCTTGGCCATACACCGTTTGGTCATGCCGGTGAACGCGAACTGGATCAATGCATGGCCGATCATGGCGGCTTTGATCACAATGCCCAGGCACTTCGCATTGTAACCCGGCTTGAGCGTCGCTATGCCGGATTTGACGGCCTGAACCTGACATGGGAGACGCTGGAGGGACTGGTCAAGCACAATGGGCCTGTACTGGACGCAGACGGCAAGCCTGCGGGCCGCTATGCCAGGCTCGGATTGCCTCATGCCATCGTTGAGTTTGCACGCAATCACGATTTGCACCTGGACAGTTATGCGTCTGCCGAAGCCCAGATTGCCGCCATCTCCGATGACATCGCCTATAACTCGCACGACATCGATGATGGATTGCGGGCCGGGTTGTTCGAGGTCAGCGAACTGCTGGATGTCCCGATTGTAGGCAAGGCGATCCGGGAAGTTGACGAGATGTGGCCAGGTCTGGACCGGCACCGGCGGATTCACGAAACCGTCAGGCGGGTAATTTCCTGGATGATTTTTGACGTTATTGCGCAAACCCGGGCAAACGCCGAGGCCAATCACGTAGACAACGCTGATGCAGTGCGCAAAGCGGCATCGGCCATTGTGGATTTTACTCCCCGGATGAAACAGGACAACGCCCAATTGCAGGCATTTCTGGCAAAACACATGTATCAGCACGCAAAGGTCATTGCGATCATGCACCGCGCTCGCCGTGTGGTCAGGGATCTGTTTGAAGCCTACAGCAGCGACCCCGCACAATTGCCGACAGACTGGCAGGACCAGGGGTATTCGCGAGATGACAGCCGCCAGGCCCGCCAGATATGCGACTTCATTGCCGGCATGACCGATCGTTATGCGCTTGATGAGCACAAGCGGCTGTTTGACCTTGATCCGCTTTTCCGTTAAGCCCCGCGCGGCGCATCCAGACAAATGGATGCAGGCACCATTCACAGCACAGTCCGGGATCACATGGACCCTTTCAGCCATTTCAAGACCATAGTCGATGATGCCCTTGCCCGGCTTGCAGGCGAAGGCTCGCTGCCAGACGGCCTGGATGCATCCAGGGTTGTTGTCGAACCGCCGCGTGACCCGGCCCACGGTGACATCACCACGAATGCAGCAATGGTGCTGGCCAAACCTGCGGGTAAGTCCCCGCGCGACATTGCCGGCAGCCTGTGTGAAGTGCTCGGCGAACACCGCGATGTCGCGTCGGCAGAAATTGCCGGTCCCGGATTTGTGAACCTGCGTATTTCGAAAACGTTCTGGCCGGGCTTCATGCACTCGGTCCTGTCAGCAGGCGAACGGTTCGCGGATTCCAGCATGGGGCAGGGCCGCCTCGTCAATGTGGAGTATGTGTCGGCAAACCCCACAGGTCCCTTGCACGTCGGTCATTGCAGAGGGGCCGTGTTTGGCGATGCCCTTGCCAATCTGCTCGAGATGACAGGGTATAATGTCACGCGGGAGTACTATACCAATGACGCCGGCGGCCAGATAGACACCCTCGGCGAAAGTGTGTTCCTGCGTTATCGCGAGGCTCTCGGCGAAGACATTGGAGACATCCCGGCTGGCCTGTACCCCGGTGATTACCTGGTGCCGGTTGGGAAGCTGCTTGCAGATGAGTTTGGCGACAAGCTCAAGACGATGGATCCGGCGCAGCGTAAATCATTGCTCAACGATCGTTCCATCGCCGCGATGATGGACCTGATACGCGAAGACCTGGCAACGCTGAACATTCATCAGGATGTTTTCTTTTCCGAGAGAACTTTGCATGAAAACGGCAAGATAGCCGAGACAGTTCAGGTTATGCGTGATGCCGGGCTGGTTTACGAAGGCCGTATACCGCCACCAAAGGGACAATTGCCCGAAGGGTGGGAAGATCGCGAACAGACCCTGTTCCGGGCGACTGAATTCGGCGATGACATCGACCGCCCGCTGATGAAATCAGATGGCGCATTCACCTATTTCGCTGCCGATGTTGCCTATGCGCGCGACAAGATAGATCGTGGTTTCAACGAACTGGTATTCATTCTGGGCGCTGATCACGGCGGTTATGTCAAGCGACTGCAGGCGGTTACCAAGGCCCTGTCCGGGGGCAGCGTTACCGCTGATGTCCTGTTATGCCAGCTGGTACGGCTGTTTCGGGCCGGCGAGCCGGTGAAAATGTCCAAACGGGCTGGTGAGTTCGTCACTTTGCGTGAAGTTGTCGATGAGGTCGGCTCGGATGTGCTGCGCTTCATGATGTTGACCCGCAAGAATGACGCGCCGCTGGATTTCGATTTCCAGAAAGTCACGGAACAGTCGCGCGATAATCCCGTCTGGTACGTTCAATACGCACATGCGCGGATCGGATCAGCCTTTGCGAAGGCAGAAAGTGAAATGGGCGCAGATGTCACAGATCTGTCGGATCTGTCTGAAAAATCGCTGCTTTTGCTTGACGACGAGACTGAACAGCGAATCATCGGATTGATTGCCGGTTGGCCACGGGCGGTCGAATTGGCTGCGATCAGTCGTGAACCCCACAGGCTGGCGTTCTATCTGTATGAAGTTGCAGCAGAATTTCATTCGTACTACAACAAGGGCAAAGATCAGCCTCATTTACGGTTTATTTTGCCCAAACAGATGCATCTTACGCAAGCACGTCTCGCCTTGTTGCAAATGATCCGCTATACTTTAGCTGGCGGACTTAACATCTTGGGCGTAAAACCTGTCGATGAGATGTAAGGGTTTTGATGGGAACTGGATGGATCAGGAATCAAATAGTAAATCGGGCAGTCGCGGCAGTTGGCGCGACCGTCTTGGTATAACCGACGACGGCACTTCGAAATCGGAAGCGGGATCATCATCGGCGGCAGCGCCGTCGACGAAGCCTGCACCCGTGGGTGGGCCGAAAGTGGTTGCGAAACCGGCTCCCATGGCACCTCGCCCCGGGGCGGCCGCCAAGGCACCCGTGCGAGCAGCGCCGGCAACAGCCGATCAGGCAACCAGCCCCGCCAAGCCCAAGCCTGAAGCCGAGCGGCCGCAAGCCGCTGCGGGCCAGAAGGATGATGCGTTTGCAGAGCGTCTTCGCCAGCATCGCGCAGCAGCCGAAGAAGCCGTGAAGAAGCGCAGTGCATCTCCTGGACTGGAGAAGTTTTCGTTCGCGAAAAAGGAAGTCGAGACCGCCCGCGCGGAGTCTGCCCCGTCCAGCAAGCCTGTTTCGCCAAACCGGGCAGCGCCTGCAAACAAGGCCGCTGCCCCTGCCGCCAGACCGGCAGCACCTGTGCGGACGGCCGTATCATCACCGGCACAGACTGGTTCAGCCGCTCAACGCCCGTCGGTACCACAGCAACGACCGGTTCAGTTGCAGCCGGTGCGGGCACCCGGTGTCGCCGCCGCTCCAAGACCGGCCCAATATGGCGCACCGCAGTCTTCGCATGGCCAGCCATCACACGGACAGCCGTCGCACGCTCAGCCATCACACGGTCAGCCATCCCATGGCCAGCCTCCTTACAGGCAACCGCAGCAGCCTTCACCTGCCTACAGGCCCGCAGGCCCGGGATACGCAGCGCCATCTGGCCCGCGCCAGCAGCCACCGCAAGGCTATGCACCCCAGGGTGCCGATCCTTATGGGCGTGGCGGCTACCCGGCACCAAGGCCGCCGGCTCCACAGGCACCACAGGCTCCGCTGGCAGCACCGGGGCAGGGACAACGCTTCGCACCGCCTGCCAGTGAGTTTGATCTGTTCGAGGACAATGGCTATCGCCCGGCGGCACCGCTGGGCAGGGCTGCACCCTTGCCGGCACGTAATGAACCATTGCGGCCGGAATTCGATGAACCGTTTGATGACCGTCGGGAATATGGCGGGCGTACGGCAAATGATTATTCCCAGGCATATCGCGAATATGACGACGACGATTACGAAGAAGACGAGCCTCGCCGCTGGGGTGGCCTGGTCATGGTGGTGCTCGCGCTGGTCACGATCGGCGCAATCGCTGCCGGGTTGATTTACTGGTACACCCAGCAAAAAACCTCGACAACTGCCGGAACAGGCCAGGTGCCGGTCGTCAGTGCACCTGCCAATCCCGCCAAGGCCCAGCCTGATGGTGACACAAACCAGTCGGCTTCCGCGCCGGCCCAGGGCAAGAAGCTGATCTACGATCGTATTCTTGGATCCGGGACTACGAGTGAGCCGGAGCGGATCGTGCCGCGGCAGGAAACCCCGCAGGCTCCGGACAGCAATACTGGCGATGACAATCTGCTGCCGTTGCCATTGCCGCCGCCGCCCCAGATACAGGGCTCACTGACACCCGGGAATACCGGGCCAGACCCCGCGCAGCAAACCGCCAGCGCGGCAAGAGACAATCTGGAATATCAGGGAGCCGCCGGGAGTGAACCGGCGGCTTCTGCCGTTTCAACCCCGCAGCCAACACCGCAGGTTGACCAGGGTTCGATCAACCGGCCGCCGGTACCGCGCAGGAAACCGCGAAATCTGGTAGCTTCAGTACAGCAGGCACCCACTACGCAGTTCCAGCCTGTACTGCAGCCGGCGCCTGCTCCGGCACCAGCTCTTACCGCTGAACAGCAGCTGAATGCGCCAATCGATCTGCAGCAACAAGCTGCAATCATCAATCCCCAGACGCAAGCGCCCGCGAACAATCAGTTTGCCGCTCCAGCCCCGCAATTGCCGCAAACGCGCACCGTGGCCCGGGACGACGACCCGCTGTCCGGCTTGCGCGCGCCTTTGAATTCACCTGGCCAATCTGCACAGCAGGCACCGCAGGCTTTGCAACAGCAGCGCACTGCAGTCGTAACGCCGCAGCCGTTTGCCGCACCTGCGCCGCAACAGCCTGTCACATCGCAATCACTGCAGTCATTTTCGCCACCGCCGGCGAGCCAGAATCAGGTTGCCAGTCCTCCCGTGGGATCGGGGTATGTCGTGCAGTTGGCAGCCTACAGGTCCGAACAGGAAGCACTGGGCCAGTATCAGCAACTGCGCTCCAGGCACGGCAACATTATTGGCAATCTGCCACCGTCGGTACAACAGACCAATCTTGGCGCAAGCGGTACCTTCTACCGTCTGGGAATGGGACCGATGGCGTCAAAGCAAGCGGCAACCGAGTTGTGCAACAAGCTCATCTCGGCAGGCGAACGTGATTGCCTGGTCCGCCGCCGCTAGCGGCCCGTCGATGTATCGAGAATCAGGAGATTGGCGGAGGGGGAGACCGTACAACCCCATATCAACACTTGTCATTTGATGTCAGTGAATCGCGATATTTCAATGTCTTAGACATTTGCCACTGTCATACCTTGTCATTGCCCGTCATTCCAAATCAGGTTATATTGGGGAGTAAATTACCACTACCCTCCAATTCTGGATCTGATGCGCATGAGCAAACCGGCAGGCAGACACAAAGCCCAACAGCTTACCGTGAGGCAAATCGAAAGCTT
>CAYRLR010000061.1:0-9773 GCA_964424975.1 uncultured Anderseniella sp. | reverse complement strand
CTGTGGCCGGTGGCCGACGATGTGGAGATCACGCTTGAATCCAATCCGACCAGCGTGGAAGCGGCTAACTTTGCCGGGTACAGAAGTGCCGGCGTAAACCGCGTTTCAGTCGGCATCCAGGCACTGAACGAGGCTGACCTGAAATACCTGGGCAGGCAGCACTCGGTGGCAGAGGGCCTGGCCGCCTTTCAGATGGCCGCGCGGACATTTCCACGCACCTCATTTGACCTGATCTATGCCCGTCCGGGCCAGACACCGGATCAGTGGGAGGCAGAGCTTGCACGCGCGCTTGATGAGCAGGCGGGTCACATGTCGCTCTATCAACTGACCATTGAACCGGAGACGACGTTTTTCAAGCTGCATGAGGCGGGCCAGCTCGTGACACCGCATGAAGATCATGCAGCGGCCATGTACGAGATTACCCAGCAGCTGACTTCGGCGGCAGGCCTGCCCGCCTATGAAGTCTCCAACCACGCGCGTGCCGGTCACGAATGTCGCCACAACATGTTGTACTGGACCTATGGCGAATATGCCGGTGTCGGGCCCGGCGCTCATTCAAGGCTGATCGCGCACGATGGCTCAAGGCAAGCCTTGTCCATGGAAAAACATCCGGAAACCTGGCTCAAACTGGTTGCCGACACAACCAATGGCGTGGTGGAAGACAGCGTTGTTGCCGGTGAAGACGCTGCACACGAGTGCCTGTTGATGGGCATGCGCACCAACCGTGGCGTCAGCCTGCAGCGCCTGGAGCGCATGAGCGGACGCAAGGTTGACCGGTCACAACTGGGCCATCTGGTCTCAGACGGTCTCGTTTGCCTGTCTGACGATCAGGAATGCATCGTGGCCACCCAGGCAGGACGCCAGGTGCTCAATTCCGTGATTGAGTTCATTGCTCTTAAAAGCCTGCAGTAAACCTGTTCGGCGCCGGCGATACTTCACGCGGGCCTGTCGGCGTGACTTCCAGTATGGAAAGCCCTCGCTCTACCAGCCCGGTCGGGCGGAATCTGAACAGTCCGTTGACGCCCTTGAAGCCTTCCGGATTGGTGATGGCCTGGGCCGATACACGGCCACCGGGCGCATTCATTGTCACGATGACCGCCAGGCTGACCGCATCATAGGCCAGGCTGGCAATTCTGGGCGGCGTGTTGCCGTAGGCCTGTTGGTAGCGTTGCGAGAACCGCGCGATCAGGCTGGGCGAAACACCGGCATACCAGCCGCCGCTGACCAGCTGGACATTGGACGTGGAGCGCTCGTCCCACAGGCCTGTGCCCAGCATGCGGACTTTGCCGGAGGACACGCCGGCGGAACTCAGTCCGTTGCCGGCATTGGCCAGCATGGCGCCGCCTTCCGGCAGGAACAGTCCCTGGATGTCGTTGGTGGAATTGGCAATCTTGCCCGCAACCGCTCGACTGGTGCTTGCAACACCGGCGGACGACCGCGGATACCTGTCGAGCGCCACGACACGGGCGCCGTTGGCTGCAGCAGCCTGGTTGAGGGCATTTTCTGCCGTGCTGCCATAGGCACTTTGCGGCACCATGGCGGCAATGTTGCGAATACCCTGTTTGGCTGCATAGCGCACCAGGTTCGACACTTCCTCACCGGGCAGGAAGCTCATCAGGTAGACGCCGTTTCCTGCAACGCCGGCAACCGAAGAAAACGCAATGACCGGTACGTTGCGCTGCCGCGCAATGGGAGATATCGCCTGCACTTCGGCTGACAGCAACGGACCCAGGATCAGTGTGGCGCCTTCATTGAGCGCGGCATTGACGGCGGTACGGGCACCGTCGGCATTGCCCTGGGTATCCTTGGTGATCAGCTGGATATTCCGGCTGCCGGAATCAAGCAAGGCAGCTTCTGCCGCGTTCTTGAGAGCCTTGCCGATGACGGCGGTTTGTCCCGATGCAGATAGCGGCAGCAGAATGGCAACCTTGACGGGCCCGCCGGTGGCAGAGCCGAACGGCGCGGTTTGCTGGTCCTGCTGCTGGGCGTTGCCGGCATCCGGCTTGTCGTCGGAGAACAGGCTGCCCACACTGACCCCGCCGGTACTGCAGGCAGACACCAGCAGCAGCGTTATCAATGCGGCTGCCAGCGTGACAATCCGGTGTGCAATCAAGTTGCGTCGTGGCAGTACAGTGATCATGATGTCCCCACATCGACCGGGCAAACAGTCGAGGCAATATCGGCCCGAACGTCCGCGAACCAGTTTCTAGAATTAGCTTTAGCCATTTTTGTGGCCCGTTTCAAACTTTCACCAGTGTAAAAATCATGCAGTCCGATACACCCAACCTTACCTACACCATTCAGGGCCATGAATTTAAGGCTCCGCCGCTGGCCGCCGGTCTGCATCTGGTTGCCACTCCGCTGGGAAACCTGGCTGATGTGAGTTTACGCTCCCTGGCTGTTCTGGCTGCCGCAGACATTGTGCTGTGCGAAGATACCCGGATCACCAGCAGGCTGATGCAGCGCTATTCCATTGCAACACGTCTAAAGCCCTATCATGACCATAACGCGGCCAGTGTGCGGCCATGGTTGCTGGAAAAACTCGGCGCCGGTGCTGCCATCGCACTGGTGTCCGATGCGGGCATGCCGATGGTGTCGGACCCCGGCTACAAACTGGTGCGCGACTGCATCGCGCACCAGGTTGCGGTTGATGTGGTGCCCGGCCCGACCGCGCCGGTGACGGCACTGGCCCTGTCCGGTTTGCCGAGTGACCGGTTTCTGTTTGCCGGCTTCCTGTCTGCCAAGCAGGGTGCACGGCTCCGGCAATTGCAGGAATTGTCGGCAATACAAGCCACGCTGCTGCTGTTTGAAAGCGCGGCCAGAATCAGTGCCAGCCTGGCGAGCATCGCCGAGGTGATGGGCAATCGCCCGATCGCGGTGGCCCGGGAAATGACCAAGATGCACCAGGAAGTGTTGCGCGGTGATGCCGCCGGCATACTTGCGCAACTGGCCGGCAGACCGCCGCTCAAAGGCGAGATCAGCATCGTCATTGGACCTCCCGATGGTCGCGACGAACCGTCTGAAGAGGATTTGTCGGCACGGCTGTCGGAGCTTTTGCGCGAATATCCGGTCAGCAAGGCCGCAACCCTGCTGGCAAAGGAAACCGGTCAGCCCAAGGCGGCGCTTTATGATCTGGCTGTATCCCTGAAAAAGGCCGGCCCATGACCAGGCCCCCGTCCGCGCGTCGCCAGCAGGCAGAACGCCTTGGCCGGCTGGCCGAGGCCAGGGCCGCCATGATGCTGCGCCTGAAAGGCTACCGGATTTCGGCACAACGCTGGAAATCGCCGGCAGGTGAAATAGACCTTATCGTACGCCGTGGTTCCGCGGTGGCCTTCGTGGAGGTCAAGGCGCGCAGCCGCGCCGATGATGCATTAACCTCGGTGGGCCCGCACCAGCGCCGGCGTATCGTGCGGGCTGCGCATCACTGGCTGGCAGCCAATCCCGATGCTGCCGGGTGCGATTGCCGCTTTGACATCGTATTGGTGACGCCGTACCAGTGGCCCCGGCACATAGCCAATGCGTTTGCAGAAGATGATCAGTAAAATTTCCGGAGTTTGAAAACCCATGACGCTCAAGATTGCAGTTCAGATGGATCCGATTGAGGCCATCGACATCGCAGGTGATTCGACGTTCGCGCTCATGCTGGAAGCACAGGCCCGCGGTCACGAACTGTTTGAATACCATGCCGACACGCTGGCCCTGCGCGATGGCGCGCTGTCTGCCAGCGGTGCGGATGTGCAGGTACGCGACGAGGTTGGAAAACACTTCCAGAAAACCGCAAACCGCACCGTGCAGCTGGAAGACTTTGACGCGGTCCTGATGCGGCAGGACCCGCCGTTCGACATGAACTACATCACCTACACGCACATGCTGGAAGCCATTCATCCCAAAACGCTGGTGGTCAATGATCCGGCCGAGGTGCGTAATGCGCCGGAAAAACTCTATGTGCTGCAATACAACGAATTCATCCCGCCAACCCTGATTTCGCGGGACCCGCAGCGCCTGTCGGAATTCCGCGATGAGTTCGGCGACATCATTCTGAAACCGCTGTACGGCAATGGCGGTGCCGGGGTGTTTCGCCTGGCGCACGGCGATGAGAACTTTGCCTCGCTGATGGAAATGTTCACCCAGTCATTCCGCGAACCGTTCATTGCCCAGCAATACCTGTCCGATGTGAAAAAGGGCGACAAGCGCATCATCCTGGTCGACGGCGAACCGGTGGGCGCCATCAACCGGGTGCCGGCTGTCGGTGAAACCCGCTCCAACATGCATGTCGGCGGTCGGCCGGAAGCCACCGAACTGACCGACCGCGAGCGCGAAATCTGTGCCCGCATCGGACCCGACCTGAAGCGGCGCGGCCTGATTTTTGTCGGCATCGATGTCATCGGCGACTACATGACCGAAATCAACGTCACCTCGCCCACCGGTATTCGGGAAGTCAAAAAATTCGGCGGCGCCGACATCGCGGCCCTTGTGCTGGACGCCATCGAAGCGCGCCGTGGGTAGAGTATCGTCTGATCGCAAGAAATGCCTGATTCCAGAGCGCTAGTATAGTTTTAGGCTTGCTGGCGGTTGCGTATTGCTCTGCATGGGAGCCCTGATAACAGGGTTCGTCAGACAATCAGCCTGGTGCCGAACCGGGTCCCCAGCTTGAACGCCGGGGTTTTACAACTCCGCGATCGCCCAGTCGCGGAAGGACGAGGCAACAGGGGACATTTCGTCATTGAATGGCCATATCAGGTGATAGCCATTTTGTGTACTGACCAGCCTGGTAACCGGTTGCACCAGGACTTTCTGTTCAAGGTCATTGGCAATCAGATGACGCCAAGCAAGTGCAATCCCACTGCCATTGCGCGCCGCATCAATGACCAGCGGATAGCTGTTTATCTTCATTTTCCGCTGTGCCACGGGCAGGGGAAGACCAGCTTCGGTAAGCCAGATGGCCCAGTTCATCCAATGCCATTGTTCGTATTCAAGATCGAGGAGATCGGCAGAAGGCAAGTCCTCCAGTTCGAAGCCATCCGGAAATCGTTCGAGATATCGCGGTGAACAGACGGGGAAGACTTCCTCTTTGAAGAGCAGCCGGGAATCGTAGCCAACCCAATTGCCCTGGCCATGTACAATGCCGATCTGAAACTCACTATTCAGCAAGTCCGCCTCCACATCGGTAGTGCTCAGTCGGATCAGGCACTGGGGGTTTTGTGCCTGGAACCGGTGCAGCCTCGGCATCAGCCACATCGCAGCAATCGACGTATCGGTAACAACATCAAGGATGTCCGCATCATCCTCTATGCGAACTTCATCAACGGCATTTGCCAGATGGGTAAGGGCAACGGAAACACTGTTGTGAAACAGCCGCCCCCGATCAGTCAGTTGCACCGCGCGATGACTACGGTGGAACAGGCTAACCCCCAGGTTGGATTCCAGGTTTCGAATTTGCTGACTGACTGCAGGCCCCGTTACATTGAGTTCCCGGGCTGCCAGGGCAAAACTTGCATGCCGTGCAGCGGCTTCAAATGCGATGAGCGGATCCAGAGTTGCAAGCTTCCTTCTAATCGCAAGCATAAGTTCTACTTATTCAAAAGCCAAAGAAATGATCGTTTGTCAGGGAACATGAGATAGTCAAGCTTATGCATTTTAGCGTGTCAACTCATTTTCAAAGGATATCGGGATGGATGCTGCAGTTATTGAAAAACGCAGGAACGATGCTCCGTTTTGCGCTGACCCGGCAACGTCTTTCACGATGCCGGCCCGGTTTTACACAAGCAGTGAAAGCTACGACCTTGAAAAGGAAGCGATCTTCTACAAGACGTGGCACTATGCAGGACATGTGTCCCAGGTCATCGAATTCGGCAGTTACTTCACAACTTCCATCCACGAGCAGAACATATTCGTTGCACGCGGGCGCGATGGCGAGTTGCGCGCATTTTATAATGTATGCGCCCATCGCGGGCACGAGCTGCTTGAAGGTGCGGGAAAGCGCAATGTCATAACCTGCCCCTATCACGCCTGGGCATTTGATTTTGATGGCAGCCTTGTTGCCGCGCGCAATTCGGAGAATGTAGCAGGTTTCAACAAGTGCGACTTCTCGCTGAAACCGGTGCGGCTGGAAGTTTTCTGTGGCATGATCATGATCAACCTGGATCCGCATGCGATGACGTTCGCGCAGCAGTTTGATGGTCTTGAAGATCAGATACGCCAATATATGCCTTCGGTGGACGAGCTGTCGTTCGCGCAGCGGGACACTTTTGATGTGGCGTCAAACTGGAAAATTCTGGTCGATAATTTTCTGGAATGTTATCACTGCGCCCCGGCGCACAAGGACTTTGTCGACCTCGTCGACATGAACTCCTATCGCACCATTACCCACAAGCGCTACTCGTCCCAATGTGCTGGTGCGCCGCGTACAACCAAAAGCAAGGCCTACAGTTTTGAACCGGGTGAAGTGGATTTTGGTTATGCGGGCTTCTTCGTATGGCCGAATTTCACAATCTGGATTTACCCCGGTGAACCCAATCTCTCGGTGCTTCAGATGAACCCGAAAGAGCCGGCCAGAACCATTGAGTATCAGGACTGGTTTACACCGGGCGGTGTTCTGACCCCGCAGCTGAAGGAGGCGGCGAAGTATCAGAAGGATGTCCTTCAGCCTGAAGACATAGGACTGTGTGAAAGTGTCCAGCGCGGGTTGCATTCAAAGGGATACAATCAGGGCAGATTCATCGTTGACCACGGCAAGACGGAACTGAGCGAACACGCTGTACATCATTTTCAGTCCATGGTGATGGACGCGCTGGGCGCTAGCCTGGAATGACCACCTGTGCCACCGGGTAGAAGTCCTGCTCTTGCTGTTTTATGCTGTTGTGCTCACCTTTGGGCCCATATGGCTTTCGTTCGCCAGGGCCTGGTGGCGGAGTGATTTTGTTTTTGCGATTTGCCTTGTGGGAACGGCCGCTGCAAATTGACTGACGTTCTCAGGCCCTAAAGCGGTTTGCGTTTGATGTGAGACATTTGGACCGCTTTAGTTCTTGTTTTGACGCGCTTTTTGATCCGAAAACCGTTTCACACTTTTCGGAAAGCGCTTTAACCGCAAAGGCGAGTTTCGCCATGACCCAGCCGATCAATCCGAGCATGCTGCCGAGCGGCAATCGTGGTGCGTTTTCCGTGGACCCGATGACATCGCCGACGCTGCCGTCACGCTACTATACCGACGAAGCCATCTATCGCGACGAGATGGAAATGATCCATCGCAGGTCGTGGTGCTATGTGGGCCATGTCGCAGACGTCGCGGAACCCGGCATGTATTTTACCGACACCGTGGGCGAACAACCAGTTCTGGTGATCCGAGGCCACGACAATGAGATCAGGGCCTTCTTCAATGTCTGCCAGCATCGCGGCCACGAATTGCTGACCGGCAGAGGTCAGCTCAGGAGCAAGGGCATAAGCTGCCCGTATCATGCCTGGTTGTACAAGCTCGACGGCGGGCTTGCCGCAGCACCCATGACCGACCAGGTCAAGGACTTCGACAAGTCGCAATATTCGCTAAAACCGATCAGACTGGCAGTCTCGGCCGGTCTGATCTTCATCAACCTGGACGCCGATGCCGCCCCGTTCGAAGCTGAAATGAACGGCTTCGGCGCCAGCATCGAAGATCACCTGCCGCAGGTTGCACACTGGGTTGTCGCGGAGCGGCTGCACTACGACATCAAGGCCAACTGGAAAGTGGTCTACGACAATTTTTCCGAGGCCTATCATATCCCCGTTGCCCACCCGAAACTTGCCTTGGTGCTGGAACAGGAAATGGTCGAGTTCCGGGAAGAGAAAAGATGGACCTTCAACCGCTTCAAGAGCAAGCAGGGCTTTCCCGGTCTCGAACTGGACTACGGCTCGCCCTACTATGCCTGGCAGGCATGGCCGCACCTGTGCATGCTGTCCCTGCCCGGATCTGAAAACCTGATCGTGTTGCGCATGGCACCCAATGGTGTAGGCGCGTGTGCCGAGCGCGTTGACATCTATACGCCTGCAGGTGAATCCGAGCGGCACCCCAAGCTGCAGGCCGTGCGTGACCTGTTCATGGACATGTTCAATATCGAGGACATCTCCATTGCCGAAAGCGTCCAGCGTGGCCTGTCATCGATGGGCTATGATCAGGGTCGCTATGTGTGCGACCCCTCAACGTCATGGTTCTCGGAAATCCAGCTGCACTGGTTTCACATGCAGGTACTGGCCGCCTTGCAGGCCGACCAGAGCTAAACAGGAAACATGCTCTAGCTGGCGGATTTTGCGAGACGCCGGAGTTTGGCAATCGCCGTGTCAGAGCTCTCTCCATAGGCAATGGTTCCCTTGAAGTGGCCATCCGCGTCTACCAGAAAGATTGAGGCCGTGTGGTCCATTGTGTAGCCGCCATCATCAAGCGGCACCTTTTTGTAGTAGACGAACCATGCCTTGGCCAGTCGCGCGACTTCATCGGGATCACCGGTAACGCCAACAATCCGGGTGCTGAAGTTCTCGATATATGAGCGCATGATCTCGGGCGTGTCGCGCGCAGGGTCAACCGAGAAGAAGTAGGCGTTTATATTGTTTCCCTCAGCCCTGATCTCGTCCAGCCAGCCCGACAATTCCACAAGTGTTGTCGGGCAGATTTCCGGACAATGGGTGAAGCCGAAAAACACTGCGGCAGGCTTGCCCGCAAGGGCGCGTTCAGTGATCGGTTTCCCGGTATGATCGACCAGCTTGAACGGCGCGCCCATTTTCATGCCGGCCATGAGGGAACGCTCGGTCCCGCCGAACCATGCCTGGTATCCAAACACACCGGCGAGGATCAGGAGGAGGGCGGCAAGCGCCGCCCAACTCACAGTTCTTATGGTTTTGGCCGTGCTCAATTGGAACTCCCGCTCATGGAATGATCCATGGTCTTGGAGTGATCCATGCTGCCATGTTTCATCTTGCTGCCGGGCTTGATATCCTCAACGTTGAATTCAATGTCGATGGTGCCGGCCTTCTCGAACCGAAGCGTGGCCTTGCGCTTTTCGCCGGCTTTCAGTTGCCCGCTCAATTTCATGAACATCACGTGGTAGCCACCCGGCTTGAGGACGACTTCGCCGCCGGCGGGAATTTCAAGTCCGCCGCTGATCTGGCGCATCTTCATGACGTCTCCATCCATTTTCATTTCATGGATTTCAACCTTGCCGGCAAACGTGGCTGTTTCCCCGACAAGGCGATCAGGCTTTGAACCGGTATTCCTGATGGTCATGTAACCGGCCGACACAGGGGCTTTGGGCGGGGTGGCCCGTGCCTGGGGATGGTTGATTGCAAGGTCGCCCAGTTTGTAGTCTTTCGCGATTGCAGGCCCCGCCATCAGGCAGGTTGCGGCAACAATGGCAGTCAGGGTCGTTTTCAGCATTTCAGTCTCCGTGGATTTCAGGCAGCGCATGCGTGGATGCGGCCTGTAACTGGTTGGTTTCCCGATGGAAAATGCATCGGATTTGCATGGGATATTGATCAGGTTCCCGACAGAAGAATCGGGTCGCTTTGTCGTTCACGCCATTACGTGCAACACAAATGGAGGCGGTTCGCTCAAGCAACTTTCCGGCTCAGCTGTCCCATGGTCCGGCAGTGGACATCATGGCAGCATCCCGACCGGGCGAAGTAGCTCGAAAGGTGTGCAGGCGTCAGGCCTGGGAGGTTGGCGGTCCGTGCGGCGGAGCATGTGGAGACCAGGCCTGCCGGGTAACACCGCTGTCTTCGGGAACGAAGAACACGATTGGCGATGACAG
>CAYRLR010000060.1:0-9872 GCA_964424975.1 uncultured Anderseniella sp. | reverse complement strand
GCTACCCTGGCTGAAATTCGACACCGTAATCGGCAACAACAACAGTGATGAGGCAAAGATCGGCGGAATGACACCGGCAGTGTTCAACTTCAACGGAAGATGCGAAGGGTCGACATTCTGGATCTGGTTGCCAACCTGGCGTTTGGGATATTTTACCAGCAATCTGCGCTGAGCCCGTTCCATGAACACGATCACGGCGATGGTTACCAGTGCGAGGATGATGATCCCGATAATCAGGAACGTGGACATCTGGCCAGTGCGGCCGAGTTCAAGAATAGCCGCGATAGCTGACGGCAGTCCGGCAATGATGCCTGCGAAGATGATCAGTGAAATACCATTACCGATGCCGCGCGCAGTGATCTGCTCGCCGAGCCACATCAGGAACACGGTGCCGCCTGTCAGCGTAATGACCGCCGAAATCCGGAAATACCAGCCGGGGTCAATCACCGCACTACCCTGGCTTTCAAGCCCGACAGCGATGCCGTAGGCCTGCAGAGCGGCCAGCAAGACCGTTCCGTACCGGGTGTACTGGTTGATCTTCTTGCGGCCCTGCTCGCCCTCTTTCTTGAGTTGCTCAAGATGCGGACTGACGGTGGTCATCAACTGAATGATGATCGAGGCCGAGATGTAAGGCATGATATTGAGAGCGAAAATTGCCATGCGCCCGAGCGCACCGCCTGCCAGGCCGTTGATCCAGCCAAGAATACCGGAGGAGTTCTGCTCAACAAGGCGGGCAAGCTCTGATGCGTCGACGCCAGGTATGGGGATGTAGGTCCCAAGCCGGTATACGATGAGGGCTGCCAGTGTAAACCAGATGCGTTTCTTGAGATCTTCCGCTTTTGCGAAGGATGCAAAGCTCAGATTTGCTGCAAGTTGCTCGACAGCGGATGCCATTCGGGATTCCTTATCCGTGTACCTGACCGGTGTTCATGACCATATCGGCACGCCACCGTGCGATCACAAGCACCAACTTATCGCAAAGACCCGTTTAGCGTGGTCAGGCCTTGGCTTTTTCTTCCACCACTGGCTTTTCTTCGATCAAATTCACTTTACCACCGGCCGTTTCAATGGCCGCGGTCGCGGTTTTGGTCGCGTGGTTCACATGCAGGTCCAGCTTGGCCTTCAGTTCGCCCTGACCCAGTACACGCACACCATCCAGCGGTTTCGACACCACGCCGGCAGCAATCAGAGCCGCAAGATCGACTGGCTTCTTGACATCAAGCTTGCCGGCATCGACTGCAGCCTGCAGACGGCTCAGATTGACTTCATTGAAGGACAACTGGTTCGGCTTCTTGAAACCACGCTTGGGCAGACGCCGATAGATCGGCATCTGACCGCCTTCAAATCCGAACTTGGGGCCACCAGAACGCGCGCCATGACCCTTGTGGCCACGACCTGCAGTCTTGCCCTTGCCGGAGCCTATACCGCGGCCAACGCGTGTGCGCGCCTTGCGGGCACCCGGATTGTCTGAAATTTCGTTAAGCTTCATTGTCTTTGCTTCTCTTGTCTCTGTTTGATCGCACGAGCGAAATATGTCTACTGACCGTCCACTATACGAACAAGGTGTGCAACCTTGGCAATCATGCCGCGGACTGCAGGAGTGTCTTCCAGTGTCCGCTGCCGGTTCATTTTATTGAGACCCAGGCCAATAAGAGTGGCCCGCTGATCACCTGGACGGCGAAGCGGCGATCCAGTCTGCTGGACAGTGACAGTCTTTTTATCGTTGGCCATGATAATCCTCAATCAACCATTGTAGTACCGGCGCAGCTACGCCTGATCAATCTGCTGAAATCTCGCCATCCTTACGGCGGGATATAATGTCTGATACCTTCTTGCCGCGACGAGCAGCCACCGAACGTGGGCTGGTCTCATGCTTGAGCGCATCAAATGTCGCACGAACCATGTTGTATGGGTTCGATGTACCGATGGATTTTGCAACCACATCCTGCATGCCGACACTTTCGAACACAGCGCGCATCGGGCCACCGGCAATAATGCCGGTACCGGCAGGTGCGGAGCGAAGCACAACACGGCCGGCGCCATGGCGGCCGGCAACATCGTGATGCAGGGTGCGGCCCTCGCGCAGTGGTACGCGGATCATTTCGCGTTTCGCACTTTCGGTTGCCTTGCGGATTGCTTCAGGCACTTCGCGTGCCTTGCCGTGACCAAAGCCAACGCGGCCCTTCTGGTCACCTACGACAACGAGAGCGGCAAAACCGAACCTGCGGCCACCCTTGACAACCTTGGCGACACGGTTGATGTGGACGAGTTTGTCAACAAACTCACTGTCCTGATCCCGATCCCGGCGTTCGCGTTCTCTAGCCATATGCTTGTACCTGCTTCTCAGTCAAAATTGTTAGAACTTCAGTCCGGCTTCGCGGGCTGCGTCGGCCAGGACCTTGACCCGGCCATGATAAAGATAACCGCCACGATCGAATACGACCGTATCGACGCCTGCCTTCTTGGCGCGCTCGGCAACCAGCTTGCCAACAGCGGCAGCAGCAGCTGTATCGGCGCCGGTCTTCAGCGAGCCACGCAGGTCTTTTTCAAGCGACGAGGCAGCAGCGAGCGTCACACCCTTGACATCATCGATGACCTGCACCGAGATGTTCTTGTGTGAACGGTTCACAGAAAGACGCGGACGACCATTGTTGTTGGCCTTCAGTTCCCTGCGCACACGCTGCTTGCGGCGTTCACTAATTGTCATTTTTGCAGACATTGTCTTAAAGCCCTTCAGCTCAACCGTTACTTCTTCTTGCCTTCCTTGCGGAAGATCGTCTCATCAGCGTACTTGACGCCTTTGCCCTTGTACGGCTCCGGCGGACGCCATGCCCGAATTTCAGCCGCGACCTGACCGACACGTTGCTTGTCGATACCCGACACAACGATTTCAGTCGGCTTCGGCACCTTGATGTCGATCCCCTGCGGGATCGCGTAAACCACATCATGACTGTAACCCAAATTGAGCTGCAGCCCCTGCCCCTGAAGGGCAGCACGATAACCAACACCGTTGATCTCGAGCTTCTTCGTGAAGCCGTCAGTCACACCCGTAATCAGGTTGGCGATCAAAGTACGAGACAGGCCCCATGCCGAACGAGCCGGCTTTGACTGATCAACAGGCGAAACAACGATCTCGTCGTTTTCATGCTTGACGTTGACCAGGTCAACCATACGAGCCTGCATTTCACCCTTGGAGCCTTTGACCTTAACAGTCTGACCATCAATGGTGACGCTTACTCCGCTTGGCACCGGTACCGGTTTTTTACCAATACGAGACATGGGCTTCCTTGCCTCCGATCCTTAATACACTGTCACCTGCCCAAAGACGGGCATCGACAGCAACAACAACAAACAGCTTGTATCGTCTGCAGCCTTAAAAGACTGTGCAGAGAACCTCGCCACCAACATTATTCTCACGTGCCTGGCTGTCAGACATGACACCCTTCGACGTTGACATGATCGCCACACCAAGGCCGTTGTAGATTGTCGGCAATTCGCCAACAGATGCATACACACGCCGGCCCGGTTTGGACACACGCTTGATTTCGCGAATGCCCGGCTCACCGTCAAAATACTTCAGTTCGACTTCAAGTTCGGCCTGACCTGTTGGACGTTCAGTGACGGCAAAACCGCGAATATAGCCCTCAGACTGCAATACTTCGAGGACACGTTCACGCAGACGCGAAGAGGGGCTTGCCACTTTGGACTTGCCGCGCTGCTGCGCATTGCGGATACGGGTCAACATATCGCCGATAGGATCCGTGACGTTCATTTTTTGCTCTTTCCTTTAGAACCTTGGCGCGCCGTTACCAGCTCGACTTGACCACACCGGGGATCAATCCCTGGTTGGCCAGATCACGCAGTGCAATTCGAGACATGGCCATCTTGCGATAATAACCGCGTGGACGACCGGAAATTTCGCAACGGTTCCGCACGCGAACGGCGGCAGAGTTGCGAGGCAGTTCAGCCAGTTTCAACCGGGCAGCAAACCGATCTTCCATCGGAAGCGACTTGTCGTTGGCAATAGCGCGCAGATGCGCGCGCTTGCCAGCGTACTGCTTCACCAGACGCTTGCGGCGGTTGTTTTTCTCAATTGCACTTTTCTTTGCCATGAGTTCTTCCGTTTCCTTGTTCTTCGCGCCGTTTACGCCGCAGCCTGCTGGCCTTGGCGAATACGGAACGGGAAGTTGAATGCCGCCAGCAGCGCACGAGCTTCATCGTTGCTGTTTGCTGTCGTACAAATTACGATATCCAGGCCCCACATGCGGTCGATCTTGTCATAATCGATTTCCGGGAACACGATGTGTTCTTTCAGGCCGGTCGCATAGTTGCCGCGACCGTCAAAGCTCTGATCCGAAAGACCGCGAAAGTCGCGAACGCGCGGCAGTGCAATGTTGATATAACGATCCAGAAATTCGTACATCTGCTGCTTGCGCAGGGTGACCTTGACACCGATGTCCATGCCTTCACGCAACTTGAACGTCGCGATTGACTTGCGGGCCTTGGTAACAGTGACTTTCTGTCCGGCGATCTTGGTCAGATCGTCAGCAGCCACCTTGATCAGCTTTGAATCGCCAACGGCATCGCCAACACCCATGTTCAGCACGATCTTGTCGAGCTTGGGCACCTGCATTGGATTTGTATAACCGAACTGTTCGATCAGCTTTGCGCGGATCTCATCGTCATAGAGCTTGCGCAGACGCGGTACATATACATCAGCCATCGATCACCTCCCCGGAGCGCTTTGCTACCCGGACTTTTTTACCGTCGTCGAGAACCTTGAACCCGACACGAGTTGCCTTGCCGTCCTTGGGATCAATATGTGCCAGATTGGACACATGAATGGACAGCTCCTTGTTGACGATGCCACCTTCTTGAGCAGCAGTCTGCTTCAGGTGTTTCCGTGCAACATTCACGCCGCTTACAACGGCACGATTTTCTTTTGGCAACATCTTGAGCACGTCACCAGACTTGCCCTTGTCCTTGCCGGCAACCACAATAACGCGGTCACCCTTTTTGAGCTTCAACTTCACAGCCATCACAGCACCTCCGGTGCAAGCGAAATAATCTTCATGTGGTTGCGGCCGCGCAGTTCACGAGGAACAGGGCCAAAAATACGAGTTCCAACCGGTTCGCCCTGGTTGTTGATCAACACAGCGGCATTGCGATCGAAACGAATGGCAGAGCCGTCACCTCGCTGAATGTCCTTCGCAGTGCGAACAACAACAGCCTTCATCACGGCGCCCTTCTTCACGCGACCGCGTGGAATGGCATCCTTGATGGACACGACAATGATATCGCCGACACGTGCATATTTACGCTTCGAACCACCCAGCACCTTGATGCACTGGACGCGGCGAGCGCCGGAATTGTCGGCGACGTCGAGATTTGTTTCTACCTGGATCATGGCTTCATCCGTTGTTCTTTATGCCCGTTCGCCCTGTCGTTCTTGACCAGCGGCGCAGCGGCACGTTCAAATTCTGTTGTCAGACCTATTCAGCGACGAGCGACCAGGTCTTGTTGCGCGACAATGGCCGACATTCTTCAATACGAACAATGTCACCTGTCTTTGCAGTGTTGGCTTCATCGTGCGCGTGGTACTTCTTGGTACGACGCACGGTCTTTTTCATCATCGGGTGGGTGAAACGGCGTTCGACACGAACCACAATGGTCTTGTCGTTCTTGTCGCTTACCACGACACCCTGAAGAATACGTTTGGGCATGGGCTCGAAACTCCAATCAATTCGCTGGTACAGCAACAACGCGTGAGCGCTGTGCCGTCTTGATGCGGGCAATATCGCGGCGCACCTGGCGAACCCGCGCGGTATTATCAATCTGACCTGAAGCCTTCTGGAAGCGCAGGTTGAACTGCTCTTTCTTCAGCTTGAGAAGCTCATCCTTGAGCTGGTCATCAGTCATCTGTTTAACGTCGTTGGCTTTCATGGCCTTACCTCAAATCCAATTCTCTAACGCCTGGCTATTACTCACCAAGGCGCGCTACGAAACGCGTCTTGATTGGCAGCTTTGCTGCAGCCAGCGTCATGGCTTCCTGCGCAACTTCGCGCGATACACCGTCAACTTCAAACATGATGCGGCCGGGATGAACCCGCGCGCACCAGTATTCCACGGAGCCCTTACCCTTGCCCATGCGGACTTCGGTCGGCTTTTTCGAAACCGGCAGGTCGGGAAAGATACGAATCCAGACACGCCCGGCGCGTTTCATGTGACGGGTCATGGCACGACGCGCAGCTTCGATCTGGCGTGCGGTAACACGAGCCGGCTCCTGAGCCTTCAGGCCGAAGGTCCCGAAGTTCAACTCATAACCACCTTTGGCAACACCGCTGATACGGCCCTTGTGCGCCTTGCGGAACTTTGTGCGTTTTGGCTGCAGCATTGTTCTGTTTCCTGCTTAATCCAATTAATCGAAGGTCTAGCGACGCGCGTCGTCGCGGTCACGGCGCGGGCGTGGGCCCCCGCCTTCCTGCATTGCCTGAATCCGCTTGTCCTGCGCCATCGGGTCATGCTCAAGGATTTCACCCTTGAATATCCAGACCTTGATGCCGTTGGTTCCATAAGCGGTATGTGCGGTTGCCACACCATAGTCTACGTCAGCGCGCAGTGTATGAAGCGGCACGCGGCCTTCGCGATACCATTCCGTACGAGCGATTTCAGCACCGCCGAGACGACCCGAACAGGTGATACGAATACCTTCGGCACCCATGCGCATGGCTGACTGAACAGCCCGTTTCATGGCACGGCGAAACGCGATCCGGCGCTCCAGCTGCTGGGCAATATTGTCGGCTACCAGGTTGGCATCAATCTCGGGCTTGCGCACTTCAACAATGTTGAGGTGCACTTCGCTGTCGGTCATTGCAGACACGTCACGGCGCAGCTTTTCAATATCTGCACCCTTCTTGCCGATAACAACACCCGGGCGAGCCGAATAGATCGTTACGCGGCACTTCTTGTGCGGACGCTCAATGATGATGCGCGAAATACCGGCTTGCTTCAGTTTTTCACGCAGATATTCGCGGATGCGGAAATCTTCGTGCAGAAGCTTCGGATATTCGGCTCCATCAGCGAACCAGCGGCTATCCCATGTACGGTTGATACCGAGACGGAAACCAATCGGATTGACTTTCTGACCCATCAGACGGTCTCCTCGACCTGGCGAACCACAATTGTGATTTCGCTGAAAAATTTCTCGATCTTGCCAACGCGTCCACGCGCACGTGGCTTGAAGCGCTTCATGACCATTTTCTTTCCAACATAAGCTTCCGACACGATGAGCTCGTTAATGTCGAGATCATGGTTGTTTTCGGCATTTGCAATGGCCGATTCCAGCGTCTTCTTCACATCTTCGGCAATACGGCGGCGCGAGAAGGTGAGGTCAGCAAGTGCGGTTTCGACCTTTTTGCCACGAATGATCGTGGCAACGTCATTGAGCTTGCGCGGGCTCACACGCAGATTGCGCGTTACAGCCTTCGCTTCATTGTCCGGAAGGACGCGTGCTCTGGATGATTTACCCATTGTCCTTACCTCTTCGACTTTTTGTCGGCCTGGTGACCGTAGTAAGTCCGGCTTGGCGCAAATTCGCCGAGCTTGTGACCAACCATGTCCTCAGACACATTCACTGGAACGTGCTTGTTTCCGTTGTGTACACCAAACGTCAGTCCAACGAACTGCGGCAAGATGGTCGAGCGACGACTCCAGGTCTTGATGACCTGGTTACGTCCGGAGCTGCGGGCAGCTTCCGCTTTCTTGAGCAGATACCCGTCTACGAACGGGCCTTTATGCAGTGAGCGAGCCATTCAACCTAACCCTTATTTCTTCTTGCGCTGGTGGCGCGAGCGAACAATGAATTTGTCCGACGATCTGTTTGTACGTGTCTTCTTGCCCTTGGTCGGCTTACCCCATGGGGTAACCGGGTGACGGCCACCGGATGTGCGGCCTTCACCACCACCGTGCGGGTGATCAACCGGGTTCATGGCAACACCACGAACTACCGGGCGACGACCGCGCCAGCGCGAACGCCCTGCCTTGCCGTCATTGGTATTCATGTGATCCTGATTCGAAACCGCACCGACCGTACCGCGGCATTCCGACGACACCATCCGGGTCTCACCGGACTTGAGCCGCAACAGAGCCATCGAACGGTCACGGCCAACCAGCTGGGCGTAAGCACCTGCAGAGCGGGCAATCTGACCACCCTTGCCCGGCTTCATCTCCACATTGTGGATGATGGTGCCGACCGGCATGTTGCCAAGCGGCATGCAGTTGCCAGGCTTCACGTCTACACCGGCAGTGCCGGTTACGACCTGATCGCCCTCATTCAACCGCTGAGGTGCCAGAATATATGACAGTGTGCCATCTTCATATTTCAGCAGTGCGATGAAAGCGGTCCGGTTCGGATCATATTCAATCCGCTCGACGCTGGCTGTGCCTTCACGTGTCCGCTTGAAATCGATGATACGATAGGTCCGCTTGTGCCCGCCGCCCCGCGAATACGAGGTTTGACGGCCATGGTTGTTGCGGCCACCGCTCTTGGAAAGACCCTCGGTAAGAGTCTTGACGGGCTTGCCCTTCCATAGACCGGAGCGGTCAACAATGACCAGCTGCCGTTGTCCTGGCGTATTGGGCTTGAACTTTTTCAGTGCCATGGTTTACGTCTCTATCGCTCAAATTAAACTTTTAAAGACCGGTCGTCACGTCGATGGACTGGCCATCTTCGAGTGTGACAATCGCTTTTTTAACATCACTCTGCCGACCGCGAATGCCGCGGAACCGCTTGGTCTTACCCTTGCGAACCAGCGTGTTCACTGCCTTCACCTTGACATTGAACAATTCTTCAACCGCCTTCTTGATTTCAGGCTTGGAAGCAGTACCGGCAACATTGAAAACCACCTGATTTGCTTCACTCAGCAGTGTCGCTTTTTCGGTAATCGATGGCGCGCGGATAATATCGTAGTTTTTTTCCATGCTCATTTGAACCGCGCCTCCAACGCTTCAACAGCAGCCTTGGTCAGAACGAGGTTCTGCCGGCGCAGGATGTCGTAAACATTGATGCCCTGCACTGGCAAAACATCGACATTGATCAGGTTGCTGGCAGCCTTGGCGAAGTTTGCATTTACTTCAGCACCGTCAATTACCAGCACATTGGTCAGGCCCAGTTTCGCAAACGCCCCGGCCAGATCCCTGGTCTTTGGTGTCTTGACTTCCGAGCTGTCCAGAATGATCAGCTCGTTGGCCTTGACCTTGGCAGACAGCGCATGACGAAGAGCCAGCGCCCTCACCTTCTTGGGAAGGCTGGTTGCATGACTGCGAACCACCGGTCCGTGTGCCTTGCCGCCGCCGACAAAAATACCAACCCGACGCGAACCGTGACGAGCACGACCGCCGCCCTTCTGGCGACCAAACCGGGCACCAGTGCGGTTGATTTCCGCACGACCCTTGGTCTTGTGAGTACCAGCGCGACGCTTGGCCAACTGGTAGGTCACCATGCGGTGCAAGATATCACCGCGCGGCTCGAGACCAAAAATCTCGTCAGACAGATCGACTGTCCCGGCCTTCTTGGCGTCCAGTGTTTGAATATCTGTTTTCATTGTTCGCTGCCTCCATCGGCACCGTCTGTTTCGGCAGGCGTAGCTTCCATCGCCTTGGCTTGCGCTGCAGCATCGTCAGCAGCAATCCGCTCAGCTTCAGCAGCGGCTTCTGCAGCTGCAGCGGCTTCTGCTTCAGCAGCAGCAGCTGCTGCGGCGGCAGCCGATGAACGAAGGGCTGCAGGTGTTATTGCACTTTCAGCCTGTGGCTTCTTGACAGCGTCACTCAACCTGACCCAACCGCCCTTTGCACCAGGTACCGCGCCCTTGACC
>CAYRLR010000059.1:0-9899 GCA_964424975.1 uncultured Anderseniella sp. | reverse complement strand
GGTCCATCGGGTGCTGGCAAATCGACATTGTTTTCATTGATCCTGCGGTTTTATGATCCGCAATCGGGCCAGGTACTGCTGGATGGTGTCAACATCGCCGATGCGGCACTGGATAGCTTGCGCGGGTCGATTGCACTGGTGCCACAGGATACGGTGATTTTTTCCGCCAGCGTATTTGAGAACATCCGGTTTTCCAGACCGTCGGCCAGTGATGACGATGTGATGCAGGCAGCGAAAATGGCGCGGGTGGACGAATTTGCACAGCGCCTGACAAAGGGCTTTGCCACCCAGGTGGGTGAACGCGGTGCAACACTGTCCGGAGGCCAGCGCCAGCGCGTAGCGATTGCCCGCGCGGTGCTGCGTGATGCGCCCTTGCTGCTGCTGGACGAGGCCACCAGCGCACTGGACGCGGAAAGCGAACAATATGTGCAGGGCGCCTTTGACGACCTGATGCAGCATCGCACCACGCTGGTTATTGCGCACCGCCTCGCAACGGTTCGCAATGCCGACCGGATTATCGTGCTGGACAATGGCCGTGTTGCGGATGAAGGCAGTCATGCCCAGTTGATGAAGAAGGGCGGGCTCTATGCCCGGCTCGCCAAGCTCCAGTTCAGTGACTAGATGTGGAGCATCATCCGATCAGACGGAATTATCTGTTCGGATAAAGATGCTCGATTCCAAGGTGTTAGAGAAATTTTATCCATCCATGCGGTTGGATACTGCTCTCGGCGTTTTTCCCAGTACCTCAGCCAGGCGTGATTGGTAGCGGCTGTTTGAAAAATGGCGCTGATACACTGAGTGACCCTTGTGATTGACACTCTGTTTGCGCGCAGCAAGCGCCAGCATGGAATTTGCAAACTGTGAGGCGTCATGAGCTACGATTATTGCCTGGCCGATGCCTTCCACCCCGTCGAACGCTGGCTCTACCGCGCCTGAGGTAACGATAAATTTTCCCATAGCCAGTGCCTCGATCAACTTGATCGAGGTCCCGGACGCGGACACTGTCGGTGCGATCACGAAACGCGAGATGGCATACAACGCAGCAACTGACGGTACTTCGCCCAACCATTTGGAGCCATGAGCAGCATACAGTGCGGGATTGGTTTGCCGAACGGCATGAGCAACCGCACCGGCAATGGCAACCCGCAGTCCGCTAGTCTCGAGAAGCGGCATCACTTCGGTCAGAAACCATTCTATGCTTTTTCGATTCGCACCGTGCTGGTTTCCAATATAAAGAAAATCGATAATCGGGGCTTCAACCGTGAAGTTTACCTGTTTTGGCTCGTCCTTGATTGTCGGCCTTACAATGTAGTTTTTCCCATCTGGAAACATACCGCAAAAATGACGGTGATCACGATTGGTCAGATGCAAGAGTACATCAGCACCAGAGCATAAATCTGCTTCATCGCCTGTCAAAGCTGCACCGTCGTCGGGCTGGTTCGTGAACGGGTTGTCTACGCCACTCGCAAGATACCGTTCTGCCTGGATATCATGCGTGTCCAATACGATCAGTGCGGGGCAGGTCCGTGCGCCCGTCGCGGATTGTTTAATGCGCCTGGCCAGACCCATATTTATGCAATGGTTTACATGGATGACGCTGATAGGGCGGGTCTTCAGCTGTTTCAGGAATTCAGCTGGAATGCTGGAATGTGTAGCCACGTCGGCGTGAATTGCCATAGCCGAGCGCCGGCCCGTCATAATCCATCTCCAGTAGCTACGTGACAGGAAGCGTTTGAGACCATCCGCCGGGCGGGTAAAGTATACCCGTTGCGATGGCGAGAAGGTAAATCTGTCGATCAGTGCGTTGCAGTCGCCGGTCCTATGCGAAACGGACGAACCATCGTGCGCAACGGCCAGTAAAACCACATCAAAATGCATTTTTTGATACGCACGGACCTGTGCAGCAAAAATGTTTGCGCTTCCAGAGTTGGGCCACAGCGGACACAAGATCACGCACAACGGAGTATTCAGGCCTGATTTTTCAACCATCAGAACATCCGGATTCGATTGGTTGAATCATAATTTCGCACAGTAGAATGCCGGGCGATGATCGGCGTGCGTCATCATCAATGGCGTCACGAGATACTTTGAAATCCGTGAAGGTGATGAAATAGGCAGACAGTTCCCTGGTCACTGAAAGCGGCACCTCGACCTTCAACAAATGCTGGCCAACGCTTGAGTCGGGAGCCTGCCAGCGAATTTGGAGGCGACCATTTATGTCCAGAGTGAAACTCTCAATTTTCTGGATCGGATCGGATTGGCCATTGGTAAAATAGAATTTCACCTCGGCTTTGCTGTCTGGTGGTTGCGTAGGGACTATCAGCAATTGCGCGACAGGACGGTTCGTCCGGCGTCCTTGCGAGCCAGGTTGCCCCCAGCCGTATTGCGCGCGAACCCCCTCCAGGTGGGGTGAGCGCATGACGATTGCGAGGGGCAGATTGCCGGCTGAGGTATGCCGCGCGCGCGCGAGCAAAGTCAGCACTTGCAGCTGCCCGTCTCCCGGATGAAGAGACATATCCGCCCGTGTTGTTTCTCGAGACTTTGCGGAGAACGGCATTTTGAGTTCAGATCCCATCATGATCGCTGGCGGACTTAATCAGTGCAAGTCGCTTGCGGGCAAAGTCCGGCAAAGCAACATCATGCCGGTCCAGTCCACGAAGGAAAGGTTGCCAGAACCCGTCCCCTCGACGCCAATGGCCTTCTTTCTCGAAGAGTTCTTCATAACGATCCGGGTGTTTTTTGAGCAAGATTGCATCAGCCTGGAAGAGCAAGTCGCGGGCCTCGGTTGACTCGCGGGCAATGCAACGCCTCCATGGGGGATGATAGACATAAGCAGCTTCGGAGAAGGGCACATTTCCAATTGCCTGAAGCCGCCACCCCAGATCTGTATCGTAGCGGAACTGATCCTCATCAAATGCGATATCGAAGCCGCCGATTGCATGAAAGGCTTCGCTGGTCACAAACATGTTGCAGGTCATGAACCCAAGCCCTTCCACGCCATAGTTATGAACGGGTCTCCAATCAGGGTCGTGCATGTGGTCAGAGAAGCACCGGCCCTCCACACCGACAACATCCGGACAATCGAAACAGGTCCGCGCAGAAGATAGCCAGGTGTCCGGCGGCTCGCAGTCGTCATCCGTGCAAACGATGACCTTGCCTCTCGCAACGTTGGCCCCCAGATTGCGCGCATGCACCTGGCCTCGCACTGCGCTGTGAATAATAGTGAGGTCCATGGCACTGTCATCGCTGGAGAACGGTATGGTGCTTTGATCCACTACGATAACTTCAAAATCGTCGTCGCGTTGCTGGGCCAGCAGATCAAGTAGCCTGCGAAGCTTTGCCGGCCTGTCCAATGTAGGGACTACGATCGAGAAATATGGCGCACATTCAGACTTCGTCTTGCGCTGGTTGGCCAGCACGAAGCCCAATTCGGAAGAAATGTTTGCCCAATTGAATTGATGATCGGCGACGCCGCGGTTGTGTTGGCTATCGGCACGCCGTTTTGCATCGTTCGCTGTCAGTTCGCCAATTTTACATATGAATTCATTGGCATTCTGCGCGATTGAGAAACGTGCGCCGCAAATTCCTCTCGCCCCGAACGGGGATGTTACAACGGCGAGCCCTGCGGACATGTAATCGAGCATTTTTACGTTCGTCCCGGAGCCCGAAAACATCGGGTTTATCGCAATGTCTGCAGCTTGCAGCCAATGGCGCAAATCGCGTTCATTGACACCACCTGTAACCCGAACGTTTCCGGGCAGGTTGGCACGCTTGCCAAGGGCTTCGCCAACAGCTCCAACGATTGCAAAGGTCACGTGTTTGCAAGCCGGGGCAAGTTCATCGCAAATAAACTCAGCGGCCTCGATATTCGGCGGGTACAAACCACCTATGAAAAGCGCGATGGGGGAAGGAGGAAACCGCATCCAGAATCTGGCAATCGTATGCTGGAGGATGCCCGCAGGCAAAACGTCCTTCGTCGACACACCATTTGGCGAAACTCGCATTTTCGCAAACGGAACGTCGAACTTTTCTGCGAATGACTGCCTGTCCTCTTGGGAACATGTGACAATGAGGTCGGCGTTCGCGCACAATACACGCTCCGTGCTTTCAACCACTTCGGAGATCATTCGTCCGCAGTCCGAGTTGCCCAACAAGCTGGGTTTCAGGAGCGCTTCAACATTATGGGCATCGTACACGACAAGTTGCCGCCCGGGCTCCAGCACATCCCTCACGATCGAATAAACCCAAGGGTGGGAAAATATCACTACATCCGCCTGAGTGGCCTCCTTGCAGGCGTGCTGACAATACTCAGGCGATAACTTGGCGAGAAGGGGAAATGACGAATCTATTACGTCATAGGTCCCTATATTCGCTTGCAGCACAGCAGCAGCAGCGAGGTGGTGATGGCTGAAGGGAACGGTAGTCTCTTCCAGGTTTTCCCCGTGGCGAAATCGCCGGAACGTCGGGCCCGACCAGTGATACGCTCCCAGAAATCTTGCCTCAATGTCGGAACCGAGCGATTCATACAAGCCCTTGATACGAAGCCTGCTGCCTCCGAATGGCGGATGGATCGGCTCAATATCAAGAATGCAGACATGCATTTTTTTCATATCGGTCCATCGTCCAGGTTCAGTGAATCCACCAGCGTGGAACAAACGCCTTCCCAGCCTATTTGCAGTGCAAACTGCCTACCCTCAGCTCCCATGTTCTTTGCAATGGCTGCGTTCTCGAACAGCCAGTCAACACGTTCCGCGATCAATACAGGATTCGGCGGGCAAACGAATCCGTTGATGCCGTCCTTGACAAGGCGGGCCGGTTCTCCGGAGTCGGTACACGTCAGCACAGGTTTGCCATTCAGGAAGGCTTCGATGGTTATCAAGCCATAATCTTCCCGAACCGGACTGAAAACAACAGCCAATGCTCCTGCATATAGATCGGACAGGACAGCATCACTCACGTGTCCCAGGAAACTGACATTGGTTAAATCATCGGACAGTGTCCTCAACCGCGCCTCATCGTCGCCGACACCACAGATAATCAGTTCAATATCGTTATGGACGTGCCGGAACGCCTCAAGGGCCAAATCGACACGTTTCCACCGATGCAGCCGTCCGGGAAGCAGCACGTAACTGCGTTGCTTCAAGTCTGGCTGTCCAACCGACCTGGTTGGCTGAAATGTCGGATGGTGAATAACGGTGGACGCAATACCGTTGTAAGTCAGCAATCGCTGTTTCACTTCGTCGCCGACTACAAACACCCCCCGTATTGAAGGCCGGGAAAAAGCTGCTGTGTCAATGCGGAGAATCAGGTCGCGCTGCGCCATTGCCTCTGCTGAGGGGTGCGAGAAAGTTTCGTCAAACATGTCGTAGAATGTACGAATTGTGTGCAGCAGATACACTGTGTGTCTACGGTGACGGACAACAAAACTTGGCGCCTTTGTCGAAATTACCCCGTCATAAGCACTCAGATCTGTATCATAAAACCGCAGATATGAGCGCAACAGAGCATCGAAACTGGTTTCATCTGCCGTTACATCAATTCGATCAGTCTTCAGTCCCGATGCATTCAGCGCACTGGTCAGGCCTTCGTTCAGACGCTCGGCTCCACCGACTTCGCCACTGGGAGACGTTACTGTCAAAAGTGCGATCCTTGGGCACATCTCTAACTTCTGACCCATCGCAAGTTTGCGTCGCCAATACTGTTTGACGTGAAAAGTATTTTCATCGTCGATTCAGAATTGCTGTTGGAAGCGATTTGATCGCAGACATCACGGCATCGAATGTTGCGGGATGTTTGCTTGCGCTGCCCGGGACAGCAACCGTACCGGCATTGTTCGAGCCTGACTGACAGTCAGAATCCAGATCTTCGCGAATGCAGCGCATGATGACATCGAGTGTCGGTTCAGTGTAGGCGGTGCGCTTCAATTTTGCATCCGAACTGAACAAGACAATGTGCCGCCAAACAAAATTGGTTCCGGTGTGCCGCGTTTCTGGCTCATACACACCTCCCACTTGAGTGGCTAATGGCATATTGCCCGCGCTTCAGTGCTGACAATAGATGATTTGATTCTTGAAGGAAAGAGCTTGCGCGCTGCTGTCATTCCGGCAGCTCTCGTTTGATTGAGCTGGATCTGCGCTGGATCAGGATGATTTCAAGTTGAAGCAATCAGAACTCATAAGCCGGACCAATTCCAGGGTCTTAGACATACTTCATGGGTTCATTTGAACCCATGTTGCTCTACCTGGTGGTCAGTTTCAATTCGATGCGGCGATTGCGGGTCTTGGCTTCTTCCGACGTGCCGGGATCGAGAGGCTGAAATTCGCCAAATCCTGCAGCCACGAGATGCTGGGGCGGAATGCCCTGCGCCGCAAGCGCCTCGACCACGGCGATGGCGCGCGCGGATGACAACACCCAGTTGGAGGGGAACAGCGGCGTATTGATCGGGTCATCATCCGTATGACCGTCGACCTGCAGCACCCAGTTCAGGTCTTCAGGAATTTCACCGACCAGTTGCTGCATGGCCACTGCCAGCTTGGCAATTTCCTGTTGACCTGTGGGCGACAGTGCGGCTGCACCCTTGCCGAACAGAACCTCGGACTGGAATACAAACCGGTCTCCAACCACCCGGATATCGTCGCGGTTCGCCAGAATCCGGCGCAGGCGGCCAAAGAACTCCGAGCGGAACCTGTTCAGTTCCTGTACCCTTTGCGCCAGTGCAACATTCAACCGGCGTCCAAGATCCACAATCTGCGACCGGCTTTCCTGATCCTGCCTCTCCGAAGCTTCCAGGGCATCATTCAATGCACCGATCTGGCGTCGCAGTGCGGCAATCTGCTGGTTCAGCAATTCAATTCGAGCCAATGCCTCGGACGAGACCTTTTTCTCACCGGCGAGGCGTTCCTGCATGGCGGCCAATTGCGAACCAGCCTGGTTGCCCAGTGACCTGAAGGTTTCGACAACGCCCTGCAACTGGCTGGTTTCGTCGCGGGCAGACCTGAGGTCATCGGTAAGTGCCGCCAGTGTCGTTTCCACCTCGGCCCTGGAAGATTTCTCCATCGCAAGCAGCTCGGTCAGGTTGCTGATTTCAGACCGCAATCGGGAAAGCGCGTTGTCCTGGCCCGAGATTTCGCGTGCCTGCAGGAACTGCGTGATCATGAACACGGATAACAGGAAGGTGATAACCAGCAGCAATTGCGCCATGGCGTCCACGAAGCCCGGCCAGTAAAACCCGGAACTGTCCTGACCGCGCCTGCGACCTCTGCCGATACCCGCCACGGTCTAGCTCCGGCCCGGGGGCGTGCCGACGCGGGCCAGCATGCGCTTGATCTCCGCGTTTTGTTCAGACTGCTGCTGTGCCCACTGACGCACGACCTTCTGCTCATCGCGCATCTGCTGTACAAGCCCGTGCACGGCGCTGGCGAGTTGCTCCATGGATTCAGCACCTTGCTGGCCGCTGCCATTGGACTGTACGGCCGTATCAAGCGTCCGGTTGATCCGGTCCATGCCTGAGCGAAGCGTCGACATTTCGGCCTGAATATGCGGCGGAAGATCAACCGGGCTGGCAAACTCGCCGGCATCAATATCAGTCAATGTAGCGAGCCAGTCTTCCAGATCATTGTAGAAGCGGTTCTGTGCCTGGCTTGCCTGCAATTCAAGGAAACCCAGCACCAGAGAACCTGCAAGGCCGAACAGGGACGACGAAAATGACGTGCCCATGCCGGCCAAAGGTGCCTCGAGACCGGCTTTGAGTTCTTCAAATACTGTACCCGACTGAGCCGTTGAAATATTGAGCGACCGGATGGTTTCGCCCACGGCTGCCACGGTTTGCAGCAGGCCCCAGAAAGTCCCCAGCAGGCCCAGAAAAATCAGCAACCCGATCATGTAGCGCGAGATGTCACGGGCCTCGTCGAGGCGCGAGGCTAGCGAGTCCAGCAACGAGCGCAAGGTATTCGGTGACAATATGGTGAGGCCCTCACGGTCGCGAAGCTGAGCCGACATGGGGGCCAGCAGGCGCGGGATATGAGGGATTTCCAGACCGGGATTGGCAATGCGGAAACTGTTTACCCAGTTCACCTCCGGCCACAGGCGGAACACCATCCGGAACGTATAGGCAATGCCCAGAAGCAGAACCACGACTATGAGGCCGTTAAGACCGGGATTGGCCATGAATGCTGTCTGGATATTGGGAAACAGCACCGCTGAACCGATGCAGATAAGAATAGTGAACACCGCCATGCGCACCAGATATACCCGCGGCAGTTCCAAGACTTTCAAATGATCCGATGCCAGCATGCCGATCTCATGTCCTTCCCAAGCCCAAATTTATCCGCAGTGTAGCCAAAGATTCAACCTTGTCACGCCTCTAACGCAACCGTTTGACAGTAGTTGAAGCGTGTGGAGGTTTTACGGCATTTGCCTACGCGTCAGCGCGGGCATCCTTGATACAGGCTTTCAACTCGGACTGCATGTATTCATTGCCGGCCATGATATCACCTGTCTTCATGACATCCGGACCGCCATCAATATCGGCGGCAAACCCACCGGCTTCACGTACCATGACGATACCGGCACAAATGTCCCAGGGTTTCAGGCCCCGCTCCCAGTACCCGTCCAGGCGGCCGGCTGCCACCCAGGCGAGGTCAAGCGAAGCCGTACCGGCTCGGCGGATGCCGGCTGACTTTGCCTGGACCTGGGCAAGTTCGCGGCGGAATTCCGCATGATCGCCGCGGCCGCGATGAGGAATACCGCAGGCAATAACGGCATCCGAGATATCGCGCCGCCCGGATACGCGCAAACGGCGGTCGTTCAGGTAGGCTCCACCGCCGCGTTCCGCGACGAAAAGCTCGTCGGTAATCGGGTTGTAGATAACCCCGGCAACCGGTTCGCCATTCCGGGTCAGACCAATGGAAACGGCAAAATGTGGGATGCCGTGTATGAAATTGGTGGTGCCGTCAATCGGATCCACCACCCACACATGCTGGCCATCCTTACCGGCAATCTCGCCGCCTTCTTCGAGCAGAAATCCCCACTTCGGGCGCGCTCTCTTAAGCTCTTCAACAATGACTTTCTCAGCCTTGCGGTCAGCTCGGGTGACAAAGTCAGCGGGGCCTTTCTGCGACACCTGAAGGTTTTCGACTTCGCCGAAATCCCGTGATATGGCACGCGCCGCCTTGCGGGCCGCGCCGGTCATGACAGTAATAAGGGGGGAAGCTGGCATGGTCCGCTATCAGCCTTCGGACGCGCGGCGAACGTAGGTCACCTCGTTGGTATCGACGATGATCCTTTCACCGGTTCCGATGAAAGGCGGCACCATGACCTTGAGGCCGTTTTCCAGCAACGCCGGTTTGTAGGACGAAGATGCTGTCTGACCCTTCACCACGGCATCGGCTTCGGTGATTTCGAGGGTTACATAGTCGGGCAGGGAAATGCCAAGCGGCTTTTCCTCGTAGGTTTCCACCGTGACCATCATGCCGTCCTGCAGAAACGCCGTGCGCTCGCCGACAAATTCTTCCGGCAGTTCAATCTGTTCATAGGTTTCATTGTCCATGAACACCAGCATGTCGCCCTGCTGATAGAGGAATTGAAAATCTTTCTGTTCAAGGCGTACTTTCTCAACGGTTTCCGATGACCGGAAGCGTTCATTGAGCTTTGTGCCGTTGACGATGCCTTTCATCTCCACCTGGGCAAAGGCGCCGCCTTTTCCGGGTTTTACATGGCCGACCTTGACCGCAATATAGAGTTCACCATTGTGCAGCAACACATTGCCGGGCTTGATTTCATTGCCATTGATTTTCATTCGAGATACCTGGAGTTTTCAAAGAACACGGGAGTTGACGGCAATTGACGCCGTCCTGTTGGCCGGGGTTTAGCAGGGCTGGCGCACAATGGGTAGGGGAAAC
>CAYRLR010000058.1:0-9922 GCA_964424975.1 uncultured Anderseniella sp. | reverse complement strand
GACCGCCAGACGTTCGGCGACCTCGATCATCTTGTAATGGATCGCTTCGATCTGCGGTACTTTATAGGTGGGAAATCGCTCCCACACTGTGGCAGTTGGTGAAAAATCACGATTAAGCGACACCTGCGACCTGTCGCCAAAACGGTCGTGAATCAATGTTACGGTCAGTACCCGGCCTCCATAAATATGGAAATTGAAGTCGTCAAGCATCCCACCGTCGGGAGCGACAAACAGCTCTTCGGCATAGAATTTCTGTTTGAACATGCGGTATGTCCATTCACCCAGCCTATGCCCGTAAACCCGTTTCGTTTTCGACCTGAAATACCTGACAACCTCGGATCTGCTCAGGTGGTTCGCAGTCCAGTTGAACATGTTCCAGCCGCTGCCGCGATTGGTCTTGAAAACACACGGCTGCTGCAATACCTCCGCAGGCAGGTCATCCGGCGTATCTGAAGTCCAGAAAATCCTTGGAACTGCAACTTCCGGTGCCACCGCCCGAACGATATCGCGGGCAGCAAGCTTGTCCGTCATCACACCGTATCGCGGGTCACGATCAAAAATCTTGCGCCAGAGCATCTTCTCGGAATACGAGCTGGGAAAGGCGGCATTGGGACATTGCCGAAAGGCCAGCCAGTAGCGGATCAGCAGGTGTGGATAGCGCAAGTATGCATAAAGATTCAGAGTCACGGACAATGTCGGCCTGGACAGGTAATCCATTATCCGCGCGCGCCGCTCAGCGGATTGGCGGCGCGTACATGAGACCCCCATCCGTCCATAGACGGTTGAGTTGACGATCAATTTTCACTCTGGAATCCACACCCAGGTTGCGGCGATAGATTTCCTCGTAGTTACCCACCTGCTTGATCGCCCGGTATGCCCAGTTATTGTCCAGTCCGATATTTTCTCCGAAACTGCCCTCAATGCCCAGCAGCCTGCGGATTTCGGGAGAATTCGACTGTCGCATCTCGTCAACATTGGACTGGGACACGCCGAGCTCTTCCGCATTTACCAGCGCAAAGTGCACCCATTTGACAATGTTGAACCATATGTCATCACCTTGCCGCACGGCCAGTGCCAGCGGTTCCTTGGAAATGACCTCCGGCAACACGACATGCTCATCGGGATTGCTCATCTTGAGGCGGTTGGCATAGACACCCGAGACATCGGAGGTGTAAACATCGCAGCGCTTGGTGTCATAGGCGCTGAGCACTTCATCAGAAACCTCGAATGAGACGATCTCGTAGTTCATCCGGTTCTTTCGGAAAAAGTCCGCCAGATTCAATTCGGTGGTGGTCCCTGTCGTAGCGCAGACACTGCTCCCGGCAAGATCAAGCGCGGACGACACCCCCAAAGACCTGCGCACCATGAAACCCTGGCCATCATAGAAATTGATTGCAGCGAAGCTCAGGCCGAGGCTCGTGTCACGCGTCATGGTCCAGGTGCTGCGGCGTGACAACAGATCGACCTCACCAGACTGCAGCGCCGTAAATCGGGACTTTGAATTTAACGGTATGAAGTTGACACTGTCTGCCGACCCCAATGCAGCCGCTGCCACCGCGCGGCAATAGTCGACATCAAAGCCGGACCAGTGCTTGGCTTCATCAGCGGTGGAAAAGCCGATGGTACCCGGGTGAATACCGCACTCCATCTTGCCTCGCTGCTTCACGATCTCCAGGGTCTGAGCCATTGCCGCACTTCCAGACAATGTCATGGCCAGCAAGGCAATCATCCATCCCGAAAAACGGTTCAACGTAGAGCCTTTCGTTCTGCGTGCACCCTCATACATCGGACAGACCCTCTCCTGAATTTCAGCGTGGCAGGAGTAGACATATCTCTGCTCTCAGCGTCAACCGCCAGAGCCCGGTTTTTTGCAGATGCACCTTGAAGCATCGTTCCAAAACCAGACCCGCGCTCCGGTAATGGCCGGAGCGCGGGCTGGGTAAACGGGGAACAGGGAGGCCTCCCCCGTTTTACTCCCCCGGTATCACAGATTGCCTTTCGACATTTCGCCGGCGATGAAATTGGCCTGGCGAAGCGCCAGCGCCACAATCGTCAGCGTCGGATTTTCTGCCGCTCCGGTGGTGAACTGGCTGCCGTCGGATACAAACAGGTTGCCGATATCATGGGTCTGGCCGTGCTTGTTCACAACGCCATCGGCAGCGTCCGCGCTCATGCGGTTTGTGCCGAGATTGTGGGTCGACGGATAAGGTGGCGTGCGGAATGTCTTCACCGCACCGGCGGCCTTATAGACCGCCTCGCCGCGGCCAAAGGCGTGGTCGCGCATCTTGAGGTCATTGTCGTGATCATCGAAGTGCACATTCGGCACCGGCAGGCCATGCTGATCCTTTTCGGTGGCATGCAGGGTAATGGCATTTGTTTCCTGTGGCATGTCCTCGCCGACAAGCCACATGCCGGCCATGTTTTCATAATTGTCCATCCACCACGAGAAGTCCTTGCCCCACCCGCCGGGGTCCAGGAACGCAGCCATGAACGGCAGACCCAGCGACAGGGTTTCCATTTCATACCCGCCCACGAAACCGCGTGACGGATCAAAGCGGGCTTCGTCCTGGATGATGCCCGCCATTGTCGTGCCGCGATACATGTGCACAGGCTTGTCAAACACCGCATAAACCGACCCGGTCATGTGCCGCATATAGTTCCTGCCAACCATGCCGGACGAATTTGCCATCCCGTCGGGATATTTCGATGAGGCCGAATTCAGCAACAGGCGCGGGCTCTCGATGGAGTTGCCAGCCACACACACCACACGGGCTTTCTGCACATGCTGCTTGCCGTCCTTGTCGGCATACAGCACGCCCGTCACCTTGCCGCTATCGTCGTGCTCGATCCTGAGCACCTGTGCATTGGGCCGCACCTCCAGGTTGCCGGTGGCTTCGCCTTTCGGAATCTCCGCGACAAGTGTCGACCATTTCGCACCCGACTTGCAGCCCTGGAAACAGAACCCGATCTGCAGGCACGACGCCCGGTCGTCGCGGGGCTCGGAGTTGATCGCCATGCGGCCGGTATGGACTTCCTTGTAGCCCAGTTTCCTGGCACCGGCTTCCAACACCTTGTAATTGTTGTTGCCGGGAAGTCCGGGGATCCCGTTGGTGCGGGTGACGCCCATGCGATCTTCGGCCTTGGTGTACCACTGATCCATTTCGGCCATGTCAATCGGCCAGTCCAGCAGGTTTGCGCCGGCTACTTCGCCATAGGTGGTCCTGGCTTTCCACTCATGCTCCTGGAACCGCAGTGATGCACCTGCCCAGTGGGTTGTGGAGCCGCCAACAGCCTTGACGATCCAGGCCGGCAAGCCGGCAAAGTCCTTCGCTACGCGCCACGAGCCTGACGTGGTGCGCTTGTCGAGCCACGAAATCTGGCCGAACGAGCCCCACTCGTCATTCTGGAAATCCTCGGTTTCGTGACGCCCGCCGGCTTCCAGGATTACGGTTTTCACGCCCTTGATCGCCAATTCAGCGCCCAGAGTGCCACCGCCTGCCCCGGAGCCGACAACAACCACAACGCTGTCGTCATTCATGTCAAATGTCGTCATATCATTATCCTCCCTTACAGCCAGTCGATGTCATTGAAGCCACGATCGATGTATCCGCCCTCGTCGGCAGAGGCGCCTTCATAGCCAAACAGCGGCCAGACTTCCTTGTTGTTGTACAAACCCGTCACAAGGTTACCCCGCACCTTCTGGAAGAAACCGTCCGTTTCGATGTCCTTCAGCAGGGCCACGCGCTGGTCCGCATCGGTGATGGCTGAATAACTGCCACCTGCGGCCTGGTTCAATCCGGCAACACCGTCTGTCAGCAATGTCTTCAGCGCTGCGTCGTCGCCGGCTGCCTTGTCCAGGCCGGACACGGCGGCGGCATAGAAGCTGTCTTGCAGCCTGGCATGCGGATAGGTGTCGCGCGACATCTGCACCAGGGTTGCAAACGTATCGGTATCAAGATTTTCCGCGGTTGCCGCCCATGCATCATTGTGTCCGTAAACCAATCCGCCAGCACCTGTTCCGGCAACAATAAGACCCACACCGGCAGCTTTGAGCGCGGTGCGTCTCGATATGGTCGTGTGTCCGTTCATCTTGGGTTTCCTCCTTGTTTTATTATTTTGATGTCAGGTGTATCTGCCGTGGCGTTGCAGGACCTCGATCTTGTATCCGTCCGGATCCTGCAGAAAAAAGAACTTGGCCATCAACGCGCCATCACGATGAAACTCCTTTACATCGGTGGGATTGAGACCGTTGGCCTGTGCGGCGGCGTGCTCGTCATCGACATTGTCGACTGACACCGCCAGATGACCGTAGCCATCGCCGTGCTCATAAGGCTCGGTGCGGCCATGATTGACCGTCAGTTCGACCTCAAAATCGTTTTCCGAATTTTTCAGATAGACCAGCGTAAAGCCGTCAAATTCGTAGCGGTCTTCTATACCCAGACCAAAGGCGGTCTCGTAGAACTCGACGGACCTTGCCTCGTCGAGCACCCGGACCATGGTGTGAATGGCTTTTGCCACCGGCACTCCTCCCTTGCAGTTTTGCTATCCTGCAAAGGCTACCACCATCGCTGCCCAAGTGGTGTTATCAGGCTACTACACTTTCAAGACCGCTTACCCGGCGCGGGCAACTTGTGATTTGGCGCGCGTATCGCGTGCTTCCAGCGCCAACTGCTGGTGATCGAATGAAGGATCCAGAAAATTGATGCAGCAGCATCTCAGCAGCGAGGCAAAGTTACTTACCTCACCATGAATCTCGGATGCTTCTTCATACAATGCCGACAGAAACTTCGCCATCGGCATGTTCTGGGCATCAGCCAGTTGTTCCAGCACAACCCAGAACTTGGCCTCGAGACGCACACTGGTGGGATGCCCCATCAGGCGAACCGAGCGCGTTTCAAATGTATAGTTGGACGGTGATTGACCCGCAAATATGTGACACATAACAAACAACCTCCCTGTAGCACGAGAGAGGCAGCAGGTTTGAAGCAGCCAATCCGCGCTTTTCGGCCTGTTTCAGGCTCTATAGGGGTAATGATGTCTGCTTGTGATGCGGTTGGCAACCACCACTTTTATCAATTCTGTAATCGGCAAACCCGGTCAGGCAGCGCCGGGGTCCGCCAGCATGGACCAGTCGCCGCTGCGATCATCAAGCACGTGAAGTTCGCCGAGTGCAATATCGAACCAGGCGCCGTGCACGCTCACCTCGCTGCGCTGTTCGCGATGCCGTATCCACGGAAACGTCCTCAGATTGGCCAACGAATGCTCTACATTGGCGCGTTCCACGTGGGTCTGGTGCTCGTCGTCCGAGTGTCCGCCTTCGCGTTCCACAAACTGGGCCAGGTCACGTATCTGGGTCAGCCACTGGCCAATGAAGTCGCCGCTGGTCAAGGGCCCTGATCGGTTTACAACTGCCGAAATACCGCCGCAGCGGCCATGCCCCATGATGACAATATGCTTCACACCCAGTTGCAGGACCCCGAATTCAAGCGCCGCCGAGGTGGAATGGTGTTTGCCGTCAGGCGCATACGGCGGCACCAGATTGGCAACATTGCGCACCACGAACACCTCTCCGGGGCTGACATCAAAAACCGTTTCAGGTGCAGCGCGTGAATCGCAGCAGGCGATGATCATAATCGCCGGTTTTTGTCCGTGTGCAGCCAGAGCGTCATAGCGTTGCCGTTCGCGGACAAAAGACTGCGCGCGAAAGCTGCGATAGCCATCGCTCAAACGCTTTGGAAAAGAGTTCGTCAAAAGTGTGCCCCATATCTATCTCGGTGTCAGAAATGCTCCGAGCGAAGCACTTCTACATCGCAAACCGACACAATGCCAATAAAGCGTTCGACAATATCCTTGGTTGCCAAAAGGACATCTTCCTCTCTGGAAGGGTCAGTGATGCACACCACGCTCACAATGCGCGCTGTATCGCCAAAGGCATCATCACGTTGCCAGTCACCGGACATGCCGCGCCCGGCCAGCGCCGGCAACACTGTATATCCGGTGACGCCAAACCGGTCCAGAACTTCGATAATCCGATGCAGCGCTGCCGCTTCGATCATGATTTCGATGCGCTTTTTCTTGTGAGTCTTCAGCGTCATGTCAAAACCTCTGCAAGCCAGATATAGAGCGGAATGCCAATTGCCAGATTAAACGGAAAAGTGATCCCCAGAGACAGGGTCAGATAGATGGAGGGCGTGGCTTCAGGCAGCGCCAGACGAAGAGCCGCCGGTACAGCAATGTAGGACGCTGAAGCCGACAGGGTAATCAACAACGCCGCACTTCCAGCCGGCAAGCCGACCAACATGGCAGCTCCTGCACCAATAACCGCACCGACCAGCGGCATGTACAACCCGTACAACAGTACCGGCATTGACAACCTGCCGAGACTGGAGCGAAGCCCGCGTGCTGCGATCAGGCCCATGTCCAGCAGGAACAGGCACAACACGCCACGGAATGGATCAACAATAAACGGAGCGATTGTTTCAAGTCCCGGTTTACCGGTAATGTAGCCGATGACAAAGGCACCCGTCAGCATGAGTACAGACGAATTGAAGAAAATCTCGCGACTGATATGGGTACCCTGCCCTTCCGGCGCGCTTGTTGCATTGGTCTGCTTGGCCAGAAGCAACGCCATCATGATCGCGGGGCTTTCCATCACTGCAGCAACCGCAATCATATAGCCATCGTAGCTCAGTCCAACTGTAGCCAGGGCTTGTGTTGCAGCCACGAATGTAACGATCGAGATCGACCCGTAGTGAGCGGCAACAGCAGCCGCATCCACCCGCGACAAATCACTGGTCGCCCGCAACAGGCCAAAGCCGATGACCGGCAGCAGGGCGGACAGCACCGCACCGGCAAGCAACACCGCAAACAGGGTTGCCGTCAAGCCGCCGCCGGAGAGTTCCACCCCGCCCTTGAAGCCGATAGCCATCATCAGATACAGCGCCATTGTCTTGGCGATGGCGTCGGGCACCGACAGGTCAGACTTCACAAAGGATGCAAACAGGCCCAGGGCAAAGAAAAGCACCATGGGGGAGATCAGGTTTTGTTGAGCTATTTCAAGCATGTCGCTCATCCCTTGTCTGCCTGAATTGTCCGATTGTACTAGGTCTTGACCCTAAACCAGTAGAACCGTCCTTGCACCGGGAAGCAATACCGCACCCGGTTGTTCTCCCCAATGGTTGTAGGTTTGCACACCGCCCGTGCTGCGCACCTTGGCAAGCAGTTCCATATCGAGTTCGGCATAGACCCACTGCGGCTTGTTCAACTCGCCCAGAGCCAGCACACCGCCGGCGGGAAAGCCCACATCGGAAGCCGCATAAACCCCTGCCGCACCCACGTTCATTTCCACCGGCGGGCACCAGGCAGCAGCACCCACGGTGGGTGAATGCACTGTATAAACCTGGTTTTCCAGTGCCCGCGCCATGCAACCGGTGCGAACCCGCCAGTATCCGTGTTCGGTTTCGGTGTTGGATGGCGCGAGTATGATCTCGGCACCAGTTTCAGCCAGTGCCCGCGACAGCAGGGGAAACTCAATGTCATAGCAGATCAGCAGACCTACCCTGGCGATACCGATATCAAACACCGTCAGTTGTTGTGGATGCCCTGCTGAAATTTTCCATGGATCACGCTCCCAGGGCGTCATCATCAACTTGTGGTACTCGCCACACTTGCCGGACCTGGAAAACATCCGCGCCACATTGGTTGCACTGCCGTCAGCGTGCCGCTGCGGGCCAGACGCTGCCACAATGGCAACGCCATGCTTGGTGGCCAGTCGCTTGTGCAGCTCAGCCTGCATCGGCAAGCGGTCGGAAACCGCATCAATCGCGCCTTGAAGATCAGCCGCAGCATCGGCGCCGGCGAGAGCGGCAAGTTCCATGGCCCCGTATTCGGGAAACACCAGCAGTTCGGCGCCCGCGCCAACGGCTTCTTCAACCCATCGGGTAATCTTGGCCTCATAGGCGCTTTGAGACTGCAACTCGTCCAGTGGATACTGGGCAGTGGCAATCTTGAGTGTACGGGTCATAACTGCTTCATCCAGAACTGCATGGGTTTGGAAGTTTCGGCCGCCTCGCCGACATCCTTCCACGAATATGAAGTGGTCACACCGTCCAGCATCTCAAAACCACGCTTGCGCCAAAACCCATCAAGCCGGCGATAGTCGTGCGGCCTTGCCGGGTGATCCTCCGGTCTGACCACACCACAAAATGCAGCATGGGTATAGTTGCCAAAAGATCGCGCGTGCGTCTCTCTGGCGTCGAAGAACTGATGCCCCAGTCCGCGCCCGCGATATTGCGGCAGCAAGAGACTTTCAGCAAAGTAGAAAATCCGTGACACGTCAAATCCGGCACGCTCAAACGGCTCGCGAAACGCCGCTGCTTCGCCTGCCATGGGTGCCGCAGTTGCTGCTCCCACGATTGCATCGCCATCAAATGCTGCGGCCATGAATGCCCGGTCGGCATCCTTGAACCTGGCCAGGTAGCCGGCTTCATAGGCCAGATCACCGTCATAGAGATACGGCCACGCCCGAAACACCTTGATGCGTAGATCGCACAGCGCAGGCAATGCAGCATCGAAATCAGGTCCGGCAAGAGCTCTAACGTCGACACTCATCCGTTTCAGCCGACCACCTGCCGGGTCCAGTCAGGCAGACTGTAATGGGTGGAGACACGGGTGATCTTGTCATCCTTGATGTCAAAGAATGCCCCGACGGTCAGCTTGTAGACCTGGCCCGCCGCCGGCGGCAGCCCTTCGTCGGTTGCAAGATACCTGCCCTTGAGTTTGAATTCCGCCGCCGCACGCGATCCATCCGTCGACGTCATCACCGCAACGTCTGACAGTTGCTCGTGATAGCACTTGTGCATGTGGGCCAGAAACTCGGCAAACTTCTTCTTGCCCCGGCGCCGGTCCCCCTGGCTTACGTCGTGCACGAAGCCTGCTCCAAGGCAGTCCAGCATCGTAGCGGTATCCTGTGCATTGAAGGCTGCATAATAGCGAAGGATGAGTTTGCGAGTAGCGGCTGCTGTCATGTTCGAGTTACCCCTCGTTGCCGGATGGAAGTCTGCAGCGCTTCATAGCGCTGGTCAAAATACTTATAGCAACACCGGGTCAAATGAACCCGAAAAGTTGCTATAACAGACTGTAAATGAACAGATTTATGCTTTTTTGTTGTGACACTCGAAAAGTCCGGGCCCAATCAGGCACTGACAATGACAGACTTGGTTTCTCACCTGGCACTCGCCCGCTGCTTTGCTTCGGATTGCTGTCACGTTGCTTCTTGCTCCATTGCTGTTGATCCGCACATTGATCATTTTGGACTTGCAGATCGATTTGGCCGCATCGACAAAAAAGGCCGGGCGAACTGCCCGGCCTCGATTGAAATGTGAAAACTAGCTTGAAGCCGTGGCCTGATTGACCGCAGTTTAGTTATCCAGGAAGCTCCGCAATCTGCGTGAGCGGCTTGGATGCTTCAGCTTTCTCAGTGCCTTGGCTTCAATCTGGCGAATGCGTTCACGCGTTACCGAGAACTGCTGGCCGACTTCTTCCAGAGTGTGGTCGGTGTTCATGCCGATGCCGAAGCGCATGCGCAGCACACGTTCTTCGCGCGGTGTCAGCGAGGCAAGCACGCGGGTTGTTGTTTCGCGCAGGTTTGCCTGAATAGCCGCATCGATCGGCAAAATCGCGTTCTTGTCTTCGATGAAGTCGCCGAGATGTGAATCTTCTTCATCACCAACCGGTGTTTCGAGGCTGATCGGCTCCTTGGCAATTTTCATCACCTTGCGAACCTTCTCCAGCGGCATCGACAATTTCTCAGCCAGTTCTTCCGGCGTCGGTTCGCGACCGATCTCGTGCATCATCTGGCGCGATGTACGCACGATCTTGTTGATCGTTTCGATCATGTGCACCGGAATACGGATGGTGCGCG